>DYDT01000106.1 GCA_020404485.1 Rickettsia endosymbiont of Diachasma alloeum
CTATATTAATTTTTAGTTTTTTATAGTTTTAAGCTATTTCTTTCCTTTATCTCTATCCACGCAACAATGCCGCCACAGTATGACATCATAAGAACCAAAAATCAAAATAGTTAAATTAGGTTATGTAATGAAGTTATTTAGAACTAGAGCCGCTAAAGAATTAAGGTCTAAACAAGATAGACCTACTTCACATTTTATCCCTTATAAATGCCATTGGGATAGTAATACCATTTTAACTAAAGATAATTCGCTTTTACAAGTTATTAAAATAAACGGCTTTTCTTTTGAAACAGCCGATGATGAAGATTTAGATATTAAAAAGAATATACGGAATGCCTTACTTAAAAACATGGCTTCAGGAAATATTGTGGTATATTTCCATACTATCAGAAGACGTAAAGCAGTAATATTTGACGATACTGAATTTACTTATGATCCTACTGTAAAAGTGCCAAATGATTTTATTACGTATCTCGGAGCAGAATGGCGTAAAAAACACGCAGGTGCTAGATCATTTTTTAATGAATTATATGTCAGTATTTTATACAAGCCTGATACTGGTGGTGCAGCTATAGTTGAGTATTTTTTAAAGAAGCTTAGACAAAAATCTAATAAAAATGCTTGGGAAAATGACATGAAAGAGATGAAAGAAAATCTCCAAGAAATGTCAAATAGAATAGTTAATACATTTAGAAGTTATGGGGCTAGGATTCTTGGAGTTCGTAAAACTCCTACAGGTAATTATTGTGAAATGCTAGAATTTTTCTCATCTTTGGTTAATTGTGGCGACTCACCAGGTCCAGTAGCAGTACCGCGTGGTACTATTGATGAATATTTACCAACACATCGCTTGTTTTTTGAGTCACGTACTATTGAGGCAAGAAGTTCGATTGGAACTAAATATGCTGGAATAATAAGTATTCTTGAATATGGACCTAATACTTATGCAGGGATTTTTGATGGATTTTTGCAAATGCCATTTGAGTTTGTGATGACTCAAAGTTTTATATTTGCTAACAGAACCGTAGCAATTGGTAAAATGCAATTACAGCAAAATAGAATGATACAAGCAGGTGATAAAGCTACTTCACAAATTGCTGAAATATCAACAGCACTTGATATGGCAACTAGTGGTGATATTGGTTTTGGAGAACATCATTTATCACTTTTATGTTCTGCAAATAGTATTAAAGCTTTAGAAGATATATTATCAATGGCATCTGTTGAGCTTTCTAATTCAGGAATTCAGCCTGTTAGAGAAAAAATTAACATGGAACCTAGCTATTGGGGACAGCTTCCAGGAAATATGGAGTATATAGTTCGTACATCTACTATAAATACCCTTAATATGGCTAGTTTTGCCTCTCAACATAACTATTCTATTGGAAAAGTGCGAGATAACCATTGGGGCGAATATGTCACAGTGCTCGATACAACTTCAGGTACTCCGTTCTATTTTAATTTCCATGTAAGAGATGTTGGGCATACTTTAATCATAGGTCCAACTGGTGCCGGTAAAACTGTTCTTATGAATTTCTTATGTGCTGAAGCACAAAAATTCAAACCACGTATGTTCTTTTTTGATAAAGATCGTGGTGCTGAAATATTTATCAGAGCTTTAAACGGTGTTTATACAGTTATAGATCCAGGTTTAAAATGTAACTTTAACCCATTGCAGCTTGAAGATACTAGTGAAAATAGAACGTTTATTTTAGAATGGTTAAGGGTTCTTGTAACTTCTAATGGTGAGAGTATAACAGCACAAGATAATAAGATATTATCGCAAGCAGTGAGTGGTAATTTTAGACTGGAGAAAAAAGATAGACGGCTTAGTAATGTAGTAGCGTTTCTTGGCATCGATACACCAGATAGTCTAGCAAGTAGAATTGCGATGTGGGTTGGAAATGGCTCTCACGCTAAAGTATTCGATAACGAAATAGATGATATTGATTTGCAAAAAGCTAGGGTATTTGGTTTTGATATGACTGAATTACTTAAAGACCCAACAAGCCTTGCTCCGGTGTTGTTGTATATTTTCCATCGTATAAATATTTCTTTGGATGGGCAAAAAACTATGATAGTACTTGATGAGGCTTGGGCTTTAATTGATAATCCAGTATTTGCTCCTAAAATCAAAGATTGGTTAAAAGTGTTGAGAAAACTAAATACTTTTGTTATATTTGCTACTCAAAGCGTAGAAGATGCAGCAAAAAGTAGAATTAGTGATACATTAATTCAGCAGACGGCTACGCAAATCTTCCTGCCTAACCTTAAAGCTACCGATATTTATCGTAGTGCTTTTATGTTAAGTCAGAGAGAATATGTTTTAATTAAAACTACCGATCCTACAACACGTTACTTTTTGATAAAACAAGGAGTAGATGCAGTAGTTGCTAAAGTAAATTTAGACGGTATGAATAATATAATTAGTGTTTTATCGGGTAGAGTGGAAACTGTTATACTACTCGATCAAATTAGGGAAAAATACGGGAATGATCCGGAAAAATGGTTGCCTATATTCTATGAAGCAGTTAAGACATTGTAGATTTAATGTATTATGGTTACTTGTTGTTGTAAGCCTAAAAACTCGTCATTGCGAGCGACTAAAAGGAGCGTGGCAATCCAGAAGAAATAATAAAAAAATGCTAAAATTAGCATTTTTTACTGGATTGCTTCGTCAAAATTTTCAATTTTTCCTCGCAATGACGTTTATCACATACGAGGGCAAGTAACTAGCCATGAAATTATTTCCTCGTACTTTACTTAAAATTCTAATAGTCAGTTTTATCCTCAATTTTGGAATTACAAGCAAATTATATGCTGATGATACCCTTGATACTATTGTCAATACATTACAAAAATTAACTTGTGAAACACAAGGAGTCGGCGACTTATTACGTACTGAATTTTCTCAAACCTGTATTGTCGCTCCATTTTTTACTTTTGCTATAATGAATCTTGTATCTCCTGTTTTATACATGAATACATTTTTAAAGCTTAGAATAAATGATAATGAATTATTTGGTACACAATTCCCAGGAGGGCAATGTACGCGTGAAAACAGAGCTGACCCAAGTGATCTTAAATTAACTTTTGGTTTATGTAGTAATTTAAAACTTGCAGGGGTAAGAGCAAAAGCAGTTGTAGATTCAGCACTTGCCATTGCTAAGGCTGTATTAACCGGTACTGATCCATGGGATGATATAAAGGAAGCTTGGAAAAACAATAAAGCAGATTATTATAATATATATACCCAAAAGCCGGAAGATAGCGGTACAATGTGGGATTTAGGAGTACCGATTTTTTGGAAAGTTGTTCAAGATAATGATCGTATATGCGTTGGGACATATGGTTTTACGGGTGTAGTACCAGTAGGATGTAAATATATAAAAGAGCCATTTCCAAAATCTATGTATAATAGCTTTATGGATGTAAACGATACAAATTTTATTGACGATCCCAATAATAAAGCTGTTGATCCTTTAGCGTTAGTTTCTTGTAGTGCAGCAGGTGGAGGATGCTATCAAAAAGCTTATAATGCTTCAAGAACTGCGGTAGTTATGACTTCTCCGCTTATAGAATGTATAAGACAAATGATCGCAAGGTTATTAATTAGTCAAGATGTATGTAGTTTTGATGATGTAAACTCAGTAGTTAATTCAGCTTCAAGGAAGACTAGTGCTTTATTCCAGTTCCAAGTAGGAATGTATAGAATAGTTACGGCTTTCCTAACCTTATATGTTATGCTTTTTGGTGCTAAGATACTTCTTTCAGGTCAAGTTCCACCAAAAAATGAGTATATAAACTTTATATTGAAAATAATATTTGTAACTTATTTTTCAATAGGGTTGAACATAACACCTGGTAGTACTTCCCCTTATGATCGTATGGATGGGATGATTCAATGGGCATTTCCTTTCCTGCTTAATGGTATAAACGGATTAGCAAGTTGGGTTATGAATGCTGCACCATCTGGGCTATGTAAATTTAATGGTCCGGATATTTCATATGATAATAGTGTTGCATATATTGCCTTATGGGACGCATTAGATTGTCGTGTAGCCCATTATTTGGGGTTAGATATGTTGTCTACGCTACTAGTAGAGAATACTTATAAAAGCCATAATTTTGCAAATTTTGACTTTTTTAGCTTTAGTGCTCCTCCATATATCTACTTACTAATACCCGCTATAATATCTGGTAATATGATGTTAGTATCACTAGCTCTTGCCTATCCGTTGCTTGTGATCTCAGTTGCTGCCTTTATGGTTAATGCCACTGTTATGTGTATGGTATCTATAGTAATACTTGGTATTTTAGCACCTCTTTTCGTGCCAATGTTTTTATTTGACTATACACGAGGCTATTTTGATAGTTGGGTTAAGCTAATGATTGCATTTTTGCTTCAGCCTATGGTAGTAGTCACTTTTATGATTACTATGTTTTCGGTTTATGATTTTGGTTTTTATGGAAAATGCCAATATGAAAGTAAATTGATCCATAATAGTGTGGAGGGTGCTCTACAAGGACAAACTTTTAAAAGGGATGTTTTAGTATTTTTTGTTGATAATGATTGGACTAAATATAGTAAAGATGACGCAGCTAGTTGTCAAAATAGCTTAGGCTATATGTTAAATAATCCAATTTCAACAGCTTTTAACTTTGCCAAAGACAGTGTAGAACAAATAGTAGGAAGTAAGCCGAATGAGACTTGCGATCCAAAGGCAGCAGATGCAGATACTAAATGTAATCCAAAACCAGGAGATAGTAGTACAAGTAGCTTCCTTTCTAAATTCCAGTTTTTATCAGGAGTAATTTTAGGTCCTGGAATGTTTTTTGTTTCTCCTAAGGTACTTTTTGAGAAGATTAAAGATATTTTACTTGCTCTAGTTACAGCCTGTTTTACCTTATATTTAATGTATAATTTTAGTAGTCAGCTAGCTAATTTTGCAGCAGATATGACGGAAGGGGTGGCTCTTAGCAGTGTTGCCATAAAACCACAAGCGTTATTTAAAGCCGCAATGGCAGGGCTTGCTGCTGCAGGTACTGCAACCAAAGGTCTTGACCAATTCGCTACCAAAGGTGGTGGCGGTGGCGATTTACTCAGCACTAAAGGCGGAAGAGCCGGTGATTTAGTAAAAGGTAGCGGCGGTGGCGGTGGTAGTGAAGGAGGTGATTCTTTCACATCAAGTGGTCTTATAGAACCTTCTAGTACGGCTGCAACTTCATCTTCTGCACTAAGTTCTGTTGGTAAAAGTGTAGGCGGCACAGCAACACCAAGTAGTGCTTCTGAAGAAATGCTTGATACTAGTTTTAGCAATAGAAAACCTATAGAAGCACCTGTGTCTCAACCAACGACAGTTTCAACACAAATTGATAATGCTATTAAAACTGAGACACCGAAAGTAAGTGCAGCGGAAGTTGTAAGAAGTACTGCAGAAGATAAGTTTGAAGATTGATCAGGTAAGCTTAATGTTACAAAAGAAATTAAAGAAGCTGTACCTGAATCTCAGAAAGAAGAACAAAAAGAACCAAGAATAAAACATACTACAGAGGTAGAACCGGAACTTAATTTAGATGAAAATCTTGGAGTTACACGTACTATCAGAGGACTCGATAAGGATAGAAAATTTACCGAACAAGAAAGTCATGAGTTAAAGATAGGTGAGGCAGGATACGTAAAGCAAGAGATGCGAAATGCTCAAATTCGTGATAGAAGAGCAGCATTTGAGAAAGAAACGGAAGAATTATATCGTAGCGGTGGCGGTAGAGCAAAAGATAGAGCAACCGAGAGAAATGATGGAACGATTGAAAATAGAAGCAAGAAAATAGATAGCGGTTCCGATGAAAATTCATAATATTATAAAAATTATTATTGTCGTTTGTTTGGAAGGTTTTGCTTTAACTAGTTTTGCCGGCTTTGGAGATTCTTGTGCCTCGTTGCCGACTACTACAGATGGGTATTTAGAATCTGATACGGCATATGGTTACATAATTCGTAGTATTGATATGAAAGCAGCCGGAGGGAATTGTGATGCAAGCAAGCCGGGTATAACTTTTTGCTTTAAGAATAAAGATGGCAGTAGTGATCCATGTACTATGTATACTTTAAATCAAGGTGATTCTAAAAAAATTAGCGATTTAAGCAAGGATAATAATCCCGATCTTGGTGCAAATCCTATATTAAAAAATATAGTCTTAACAGTTCAAACCTGGCAAAATGATATATGTTTGCTTATGCCAACGTCAAGAGGACCAATGCCGGTGGCATGTAAAGCATTAAGCAGCACTCCACCTACTCCTCCCCCTGATGATCCTGGGTGTAGTAACATAGGGCAAAGTTGTTATACTGGAGCAAGTTATAGTCAATCATTAATTAATTTTTCCGGTCTTGCTGTCCAGTGTTTAAAAGAAACTCTTGATAAAATATTTTTTGTAGGAAATAATTGCGGTTCACAAGGTCAAAGTTCTGAAATAACTAATCTTATTGCTTTTCCTACCTTTCAAGGATATTTAAAAAATGCTATTGGTGCTGCCCTGATTCTGTATGTAATGTTTTTTGCATTTAATATGGTGCTTAATCAAGAATATGGCAATCCAGATAAAATAACCCTTTTTATAATAAAATTTTTATTTGTTACTTATTTTTCTATAGGGCTCGGTCCTCCAAATTTTAGTAGCGGTCAGCCAACTCAAGAGAATGGTATGTTAAAATACGGACTACCTCTTTTAACGGGAATAGCACCGGAATTTGCACAAATTATTTTTAATGCTGCGGGTTCAAAAGGATTATGTGTATTTGATACTTCAAAATACCAAAGTGGTTATCAATTTTATGCTTTATGGGATTCTATAGATTGTCGTATAGGTTATTATCTTGGTTTAGATTTACTTTATAATATAGATAAAAATAATATATTAAAAAGTTTTGCACGTGGTGATGGTGGTAATAGTAGCGGCAGTATACCTATTCCAAATCTTGGAGATCCTGATAAAAATAGCCCAAATGCTTTAACTTCAGTAGGGTCTTTAAGGTTCTTTACTATTATGTTTGGTTTCTTCATGGCAGGAAACGTCATTATTCTTATAAGTGGTTTAGTATTTGCAGTAATATTCCTTTCTATACTTTTATATTTTATCACGCATTATTTAGTTTGTATGATTACTATTTATGTAATGACATATGTTTCACCAATATTTATCCCTATGATGTTATTTAATCGTACAAAGGGTTATTTCGATGGATGGCTAAAAGTATCTTTGTCATGTGCATTACAACCAGCTGTAGTAGCAGGCTTTATAGCGTTATTAATTACCATGTATGATGCGGCAATATTTAAAAATTGTGAGTTCTTAAGGTATGATTACGAAAAAAATAATGTAAAATTTAGTACTTTTGAGCTGAGATTGCCAGCTAATGGTGCAGAGGTATGTGAAGAAAGCTTTGGATATAAAATGCTAAATTATTATGCTGGTAAAGGTTGGGAAGAACATTTAGTCATACTTTTCCCTATAAAATCAATTGCTAAAGATGTTGTGTCTATTCTTGCAGAATTGTTGTGCGTTTTGGTATTTTCAGTGATTTTCTATTATTTCTCTAAATCGATAAATCAATTTGCTGCTGATTTAACTAACGGTCCAAAAATGGATGCGGTAACGGCAAGCCCAACTAAAATTGTTGATTTAGTAAAGCAAGGAGCAGCTTTTATTAAGGATGCCGCACAAGCAACGCAAGGTAAACCTCCGAGAGGTGGTGATATGCCAGGCGATGGAGGAAGTAAACGTTCAGAAGGACAAAAAAATGATGATTCATTTATCTCAAGCGGAGGAAATAGTAGCGGCGATTCACTATCATCGGGTGGAGGTAAATAAGGTAATATGCAAAGTAACTTAATAAAAGTTTTAGGTGTGCTTGCTATAGTAGCAACCCTTGTTTGCTTCGTTTTTGCAGCACTTGGAATGATAGGAGCAGTAAGTGTTGGTAATGGTTGTTATATGAGGTATGCTCCAGGTGGTAAAGGAGGTTCAGATTCTATAACTAGTACAATTACTCTTAATGCTAATGCTAATTATGTTAATACCTCTAAAATGTTACCAGATGGTACTATGCAGCTTACTCCTGATCCTGCTCATTATGGTGAGTGGTTAAATACCCAAGTAGAAGTAACAGATAAGCAAGCAGTATCATTGCAAGTAGTTGGTCAGATTAGTTTATGTCTTACTTATGTGCCGAAAGATAATTTGCAATTTACTGAAAGTACAAGACCAGGAAAGTCTAATTTGGACGATAATGGCAAGATGATCCCTATTCCTCGTGTTACAGACGTTAATAAACCGCCGCTTTCCTTGATAATGGACGCAAAAAATAATGAGTGGCGTAATATTACTGAAATGTATGCTAATGATAGAATATTAGTTTCAGTGACGCCTAAATATTCTCCTGGTGCAGATGGAACAGCAGGGGTTATGGATGCTTTTAAAGGCACTAACGTTACGGCTGATTGTTCACAAGGTCAAACTACCTATAGTCCAATTTGTGGAAGATACTCTATTTACTCAGGACAATATGTAAATGCTTGTGAATTAAAGCAAAATTATTGGCAAGGTAATAAACATAGAGAAAAATGTCCCTTGGGATGTATTTTCGGTTGTATTCATCCTGAGGATGTAGCAAGTGTTGTATGTGCTACTGCTGGTGCTTGTTGTACTTCTTGGATATGTGATTCTTTACCAGCTTGGGTAAATAATTATGGAACAATGCCAGAACCTTATAAGGATGATGGCACTTTTACTTTTAGTTGGGCAAGTAATTCTGGTGGTATATTTATTGATTATGCTAATCTTCAATGTTCTAATAATGCTAATATTCCGCCAAATGGTAAATGTCCTGATAGTGTAGATAATCGTAGTCCTAAGGATAAAGATTATATAGGTGGATCTGGATGTACTTCAGGTGTGTGTAATGTAGGGGAATTTCAGACACAAAGAAAGTTTTGGTATACGTCAGATGGTAATAGCGGTAAAGGACCAACAGGCTTAATATGGCAGGTAAGTAACACAAGTAACGTAGATTCAACCCTACCTTCCAATCTACAATTTGCTGAATTTGTAACAACTTCAGATCAGCCTACCGAATATGGTAATGAATATAAAGTAATATATAATATACCATTTAATAGTAATATTGATAAAGGCTATTTACAATATAGGCTCTGGTGTCCAACTTCTCAGGATGCAAGTAAAAATACTGGTGGTTATGTTATGAACATCAAACAAACTAAATGCTATAGAGAAAATGGCAATAGTATAACTGATGTTTTTACTAATCGTGGTCAGGTACAATATTTAGTAATACCAAGTGCAGAAAATCCAAATACCAGCGGTAAGAACTATTCGCCTGAAGCTGCTATAGTAGATAGTGATGGTAAAGCTAATTTTAATGCAGCTGGTGAAGGATATCTATGGATGAAAGTCCTAAACGATCCGAATGATTATAAAGATAGTGAGGGTAGTTATAAAGTACATTTTTCAACTTCTCAGCAAGTAGGAAGCTTTACTATTAAAGTAATGAATCCTCTACTGCAATTATTTAAAGGTAAAGTTAAAGGAGCTGCTGAATCTATTTTCCAAAATATAGTATGTTATGGAGGAGATACGTCTTCTTGTACTAACTTTTTTAATTATATTAAAGCACTTCTAATTCTTTATGTTATGGTTTACGGGGCAATGTTCTTACTAGGCTTTGCAAAAATAAACCAAAAAGATTTAGTAGTGAGAATAGTAAAAATAGGTATTGTTAGTGGACTTATGAATGGTAATACGTTTGAGTTTTTTAATAATTATCTATTTGATACTATTGCTAACTTTTCCGATGAAATTATGTCTAATATGAGCGGATATAGCTTATTTACTGCCACTAATACTGTTTCAAATCCTTTCATGTTTTTAGATGCAGTAATGAGTAGAATATTGTTTAGCCAAACATTTATGGCACAGTTACTTGCGTTACTATCTTTAGGTCTTAGCGGTATTATATATTTTATCATTACTGTTATTGCAGTAATGATTGTAATTATAACGGCATTTAGAGCAGCTGCTGTTTATATTATGGCATTTATGGCAACTTGTATACTAATTGGTATAGCACCTATATTTATTAGCTTCTTATTATTTGATTTTACCAGGTATTTATTTGATAATTGGGTTAGATTCACAATGAGATATATGATTGAGCCCGTAATTTTAATGGCAGGTATTATCGTGCTGACTCAATTGTTTACGATATATTTAGATTTTGTGTTAGGTTATAGCGTTTGCTGGAAATGTGCAATACCTATAAAAATTCCGTTTATCGGTACTATTTTACCGGTTGCATTACTTAATGTACCAATCTTTTGTATAAACTGGTTTGCACCTTGGGGCATGGATTATATGTCCGGTATGATGGGTGTGAATATGCAAAATATAGTTGCATTAGTTATTATAGCTTATGGTATGTATGGTTATGTTGAGTTTGCCGGTAATATGGTGGCAAAACTAACAAGTGCTGCTGGTCCTTCAGCAACTAGTATGGGTGGTGCAATGTCAGGTGCTGCAGAACAAGGAGCGTTGAGCCAAGTAGGTATGGATAAAAATACAAGAGAAGGTATTACCGGTATAGCCAAAGGACGGTTAAAGCAACGTAATGAAACTTTAAAGCAAGCTGAGAAAACTAGAAAAAATGCACCAAAAGAAGAGCCGCCTAAAGCGGAAATACCGAAATAAAAAATTATGAAAATTATTAAGAGTTTAATTTTATTAGTTTTGTTTATGGCATCGCCTGCCAAAGGTGATGATTTTGCTTGGATGTCAAGTGGACTTAGCGGTCTTAAAAGTATATTTGGTTGTTTAGAAGTACCTAAATTTACAAGTTTCCAAGAGGGTAAAATAGGTATTAGTTTATCGACTGCTGGAAATTGGCAATCAACCGGTAATACAGTTGAAAAAGGTAAGCTGCTTAAGATTAAGTGGTCTACTGCAGGTCTTACCCCAGAGCCCCGAAAATATTTAGTATTATATAGAATTGATCCAAGGTTTAGTGTTCCGCAAGTCTTTATAAAAACTTATAATTACAAAAACTCACAATTTGAAGTTGCAGGATTCCCAGGTTTTAGTACAGCAAATAATGGTGTTATACCTCCTGATAAAAACCTTGATGCATTATCATTTACTAAAATGAATAATTATGTTAACTACTTTAATTATGCTAATGGTAATCCAAAAATTCAGGTTAATGCCGGTGATATAGTAAATATTAGCCTAGCTGATAAAGATGATTTTTTTAATCCAAGTACACCAAAAACTCCAAGTACACCAAAAACTCCAAGTACCTTAGATAATATACTAGCTAAAGAACTCGATAGTTCTGTATTTGCTGCTTCTGCTCTTTATACTGAAAGTAATCTAGGTAATTTTGAAAATAGGATAGTTTACTCAAGTGCAGAGCAAGTTTGTAATATTATAGATGCTCAAAGAGCAACTTTATGTACTGGTACAGGTTCGGCTACAAAATATACTAATGTTAGTAATGGTGCATTAGTTGGTAAGCCAATGGCTGTAACTACATTACAAAATTTTATGAGCATAATTAACTCTTGCCCTGCTAATTCTAATTTAGATGCTAGCCCTTCTTGTTATTATGATCAAGGTAGAGGAATGGTTATTAAAATAGGTGGACAAGTTATTAAAAGTCGTGATCAAAGCTTTGTTAATAATGATAATACACAGAATGGTTTTATGTATTATCAAGCAACTAGTGGTGGTGCTATGGATTTTAGTAGTGATTGGCAGCCTACCGGTATGTTTAATAATTCTTTTTCAATGAGTGATTGGAGTAGAAATTTTTCTAATTATAATAATTTTGCAACTTATATAACTAAAGGTAATTGGGCAACTAATTTTTTATATTTTGGTCGTTATGCAATGATTGTTGAGATAGGTAACGGCACAAACACTATTAGCCCTGGTGATCAACAAAATATAACTTTAGAGTATTTAATAACAGCTGATGGTACATTACCTAGTTCATCTACTCCTGGCACTAGCGTCGATTATGATTTTTCAGGGGATGCACCACAAGATGGATATTTATGGTTAAGAGTAAAAACGCCTAATAGTAATATACAGGGAACAATTAGTGTAGATTACGCTAATTATACTGGTACAACTTGGTTTTCAAATATAGTTTATAATGGTGCAATTAAACCTATTACAGATCAATTTAGAAAATATAGCGAGGATTTTTATTTTAAATTAGTTGCAAATTCTGCAATACAAAATATAGCTAAAACGGCATTAACGCTTTACGTTACTATATTTGGTTTAATGTTTGTTTTGGGGGCTTTGAAATTAACTGCTGTAGAAGTAGTAACTCGTATATTTAAAATAACTATAGTAGCTATTTTGCTTAGACCTGAAAGCTGGAATTTCTTTAATAACAATTTCTTTAGTGCATTTATTAATGGCATAGATTTCTTTGCAACGAATGTTGTAGGTGCTACAAGCTCTAAATCTAATATTTTTGGTTTTATTGATCCTATATTTGATAAATATACTAATGGTAGGATTTGGGGTTTACTGTTTATTCAGCTATTACAAATACATAATGGCTTAGCATTTATTGCTATTATAACCATCTACTCGCTTATCACCTATTTTAGAGCAATACTCGAAGTGATTATAGGTTATGTTATAGCCTTTATAGGCTTGACAGTTATGATTTCATTAGCACCATTTTTTATAATATTAATGTTGTTTGAAAAAACAAAAACTATGTTTGATAATTGGATACCGATTTTATTTAGCTATGTAGTACAGCCAACAATATTATTGATTTTCTTTTTATTCATAGATCAAATTTTATCAGAACAGCTATTAAAAGTAATTGTTAGAGCTTGCTGGGATACGCTCATACCAATCAAAATAGGACTTGATTTATCGAATCTTGGTATGCCATTAAATTTCTCTTTCACTTTACCATTTTTACCAGGAATACCTTTTTTCGTTCCGCAAGTTCCAGATATCAC
Organism: Rickettsia endosymbiont of Diachasma alloeum; assembly: GCA_020404485.1. Lineage (GTDB taxonomy): Bacteria > Pseudomonadota > Alphaproteobacteria > Rickettsiales > Rickettsiaceae > Rickettsia. Next base: position 13,065 of record DYDT01000106.1, read on the forward strand.
TAGTTTTAACATTTTAACGAATGACACTAATACATTTTTAGTATTATTCACTACAGCTTTATTATTTTATTCATATTGTCTCATGTCATATGGTTTAGTAAGTTTTGTAACGATAGTTGTTGGGATGTTAACGCAAGTCACTCCTGCACGTATAGAGGGTAATTACCGAGCTCCTGCTAACCCTACAGATTCCATTATGAAAGATATAGGTGCGGTTACAGCCCCGATTAAAAAAGCTGCTTTTGATCCAGCACGAATTTTTAAAGATAAGGTAATTGATCAGAATTATACAGCTAGAAAATCGGAGAATGGTGGTGAGCATACAGGAAAATTCTTTCAAGATCGTAATGATGTGAAACCTGAGCAGACAAAAGAAGAAAAGGATTAGTGTCATTGTTAAATGTCATATTGTGGACAAGCCGCGGTATGACAGTAAAAAAGTAAAAATTAAATAAATGAACAGCAATATTTTTATTACATTACTAATATCGTTATTAGCACTGTCTGGGTGCAGCGGGGATACTTGTATCGATCCGGATGATTTCGGTTTTATAAAATTTAATATTTCTTCTAGATACGATCCATCTGAAGTTACTTCAAGACAAGAGGGAGATCAGGTAGCACCATGGCGTGATAGTGCTTATAGGGTAAATGGTTATCCTTTAACAGTTATGGTAAGACCTTGGGATTATATGTCTGGGGACAAGAATACTTCAGGGATGTTATCAGCATGGTGTCCATGGTATGGGCAGCAGAATAATTTTACTACCTTAGCTGAGTTTTGTGTTAGACTGCGACCATGTAAATTTACTGACGGTAAGATGTGTCCGACTCCTACGCCAAGGGATGCACCTATTAATAAGGCTCCTTGTATACTTACAAACGGAGTAGGGCTTTATTTTTTAATTGCTGATAAAGGTTCTAATCCTAATATGTCGCCAGATTCACAGCGTAGTCCAAAAGGTATAACGCAGCATTTAGGCGAACCAGTTACAAACCAAGGTTATGAATTTTATAGTATTAGTAGTACTGGAAAGTTTTTACAAGCTGGTGGTATAAATTACCAATATGGTTGTACTAGCCTAACTTGCGATCAAGCTTCAAATTATGCTCAATCTTCTCTATATTTTAAAATTTTAGACAAGTTTTATGATGATAATAGTGGACAATATAGGGTAGTAATAAAATCCGGAGTCAGCGATACAAGACCTGATCCGCTACAGTTTTTAACAAATTTAATAAAGAACGAGTTATTTGGTACTAGTGATAAAGACCCTGGAATTATAAAGCAAACTTATCAGCAAATAATTGAAACACCTGGTTATCGATTAAGTGTTTCGGCTCTTTTAACCCTTTATATAATGTTTACTGGATTTTCCTTTTTAATAGGAAATATAAACATGACTCATGTTGAGCTGGTAGTTAGAATACTAAAAGTCAGTGTAGTTTCAATATTGTTAAGTACAAGTAAAGCTTGGACATTTTTCCATGATTATTTATTTGTATTTTTTGTTGAAGGGGTAGAGCAGATACTGCAAATAATCAATGAAGCTTCGGCTACAGGTCCTGGCTCTCAAAGTTTACTAGGATTGCTTATTTCTCCTCAAACATTATCTAAATTATTTTCTCTATTATTTGTAGATCCTCTTGGATTTATTTATATTATACTCTATTTAATAGCTTTATATTATATTTTCTTACTTATCTTCAAGGCTACAATTATCTATCTAACAGCTTTAATAACCATTGGTATGATTATAACAATGGCACCGATATTTATTTGTTTCATGTTATTTAATATAACTAGATCGTTATTTGAAAATTGGTTAAGGCAATTAATATCATATGCTATACAACCTATAATTTTATTTGTCGGTATTGCTTTTATTTCTATGATTATCAGGACTGAAGTATATTCAACACTTGGTTTTGCTGTATGTAAGAAAGATTTCCCCGATTTAGGACCTATAAATCAAATTTTTGGTAGTTTTACAGAAGATTTAGATTCAAGTATTGGTAATTCAATATTTTATTGGTGGTTTCCAGTACCAATGAAAGGAGGAATTGATAATTTCTACCAAGCAAATATATTAGTCCCTGAAGATTATACCAAAGCTGATGGTACTAAGTGTTTAGCATATCAATGTATAGATAAACGTTATATAGAACTGCCATTTTTGGATTTAGTTAAAGATGCAAATAGAATTAGTAACTTTATAAATGGTAAATTCGTCCAACTTGATGGCTTGTTGTTAATATTTGTTTCTATTTATTTGCTTAGTAAATTTAATGAAACTGCTATATCAACGGCTAGTTTTATTGCTGGTACTTCGGGTAATTTAACAGAGATACAAGCGGTTAACCAGCAATCTTACAATTCTATTATGAAGCAGGTTAATAGACCGATAAATTATGCAACAGGAGTTATTAGTAAGCCAATAAACCGAATGCAAGAGCAAACGAGTATGTTTTTTGCTGAAAAATATCAAGATCTGATGATGGGTAGGCTTGAAAATAAAGCCCTTAGTTCTTCGGCTAACACAGCAGTGCAAAATGAAGTTAAAAGAAAATACGGTATAGATTATAAAGATGTTAATATGCAAGCCGGAGCAGATTATAAAAACGGCATTTCTAAATTACTAGATAATAAAGCGTTGTTACCGAAAGGCGGTGATTTGGATGTAAGGAAACTAGCAACTATGAATTTTGGGCAGCTTCGAGATGAATTTGCCAAAAATAAATATGGTGCAAAAAATTATAGCTCTTTAACTAGTGAACAAAAACTAGAGCTTGATAAATTCATGAAATCCGATTTAGGCGAGAAAAGTAAATCAGCAAAAAGCTTACGTGAGCTTGCAAGTGATGCAAGCTTTACTAGAGATTATCAAGACGCTTATAAAAATGCTCATCAAGATATGTCAGGGCGAGGAGTTGGTCTATTTGGTAAAAATATAGGAGCACTTAGAAGTTGGCAAGAAATGGAAAATCGTGTCAAAACAAAACGTGAATTAAAAGAACAAAAACGTGTAGCTATAGGCGAAAAAATATATGCTGGCTATACAGGATTAAAAAGAGAAGCATTGACTGCAATAGTTGGTAAAGATTTACGTGATAAGTATGAGGGTAATTTAACTAGTGCCGAGTGGCATGACTTTGACTATAACGATCCACAGCTTAGAACTTATAACGAAAGTTTAAAAGATAATGAAAGAAAACGTGAGTATAGTGAGCTTGAAGTACAGATTAATAAAGAAACATTAGGTGCTCAGGCAGATATATTATCACCAGAATATATTGCAAGACTAGAGCGTTCAGGTAGACAAAGTGACGTTGAATATTATCAGGAATTATTTAAGAGAAAGCTTATTCATCAAATAAATGATAAATTGTCAGAAGCTAAAAATGGAAAAGATCCTGTAATCATGGGTGATAGGTTTATGCAGGAAAAAGCTACCGATGCCCAAATGCGTACTATGATAGATAATGCTCACAAAAAGCATGATGAGCTTATTAATGGAGATTGGTATGGGCGTCGTCAAGAGCATTACGAGATTATGCATGAAAAAGCTCAAGAAAATATCGATAGCACTTATAAAGAGGTTAAAGACCATTTCAAAAGAGATGATATTAAGCTTGAGGAAATGCCAGCTTTAATAGCACAATATGAAAGAGAGAGACCGATAGAATCGTTTGATAATCAAAAAGCGATAGAACCTTCTTTAGATAAAAGGATTGAAGAAGCAGTTAGTAACTTTAATATCAATGCTAAAAATTATGAATATAGTGCATCGGTGCTTAATAATATAGAAGAAAGAAAGCAGATTATTACTGATGAAGTAAATGCTCAGATTGATCGAATTAATAAATATAGAAAAAATGCTAAAATGCCTCAATACCAGAAACCGGTAGAAAATTCAGGAAGAAAACTCAGAAAATTAGAAGACCATTTGAGAAATATGAAGTAATGTAATTCCTGCACAGGCTTTGCTTTTGCGGGGCAATTTCTCTTATTACGTGCAGTAGTTGAGATTTTATCTTACATTTAGTAAAATAAATTAATTATTAAATGGAGATAAAAAATGAACTTAACTCAACCACTACCGGCTGAGAGCCGGTAGGTTGATGGCGTAATAACTTCGTATAGCATACATTATACGAAGTTATACGAGTAACAACTTCAGATCAGCCTACCGAATATGGTAATGAATA
>DYDT01000107.1 GCA_020404485.1 Rickettsia endosymbiont of Diachasma alloeum
CTAAAGGAGCGGATTGATCTGTCATATATGAACCAAGTATTTTTGCCTCTATCATCATGAATTATCAAAAAAATTCAACCATTTAGTCCTTACATCTCTAAAAATTGTCATGTAGTAAGACTGGAAATATAAAAACATTAAGAAATGGTATGGATTATACTTATAGTTTAAAAAAATACTAAAAAGTAACTAAAAGCTCTTGATTATTTTAATTACTGTTGATAGTATGTAAAACGTGAATGATGTTTAAACTCCATTATTGCAAAACAGCTTATTAAGCCTTTAGTGCAAACTTTATGCTAGGGGACTCAATGGATAATTATTGTTTTCAATGATTGAGTTTATCCCCTAGCACCTGTTCCTATCTAAAATATATCTCATTTTTGATAATTATATATTATTAGCATCCTTTAGTAACTGCTCTACCTTTAAGGCATTGTCAAATCCGTGGTCGTAATGAAATCTTATATCAGGTGAATATTTCATATTTATCTTGCCTGTTACGAAATTTCTGATAGCATTTTTGGAATTATTTAGGCTTTCGGTAATCTCTTGAGGCGTTAGAGTATTAAAAGGTAGAAAATAGCAGTTGGCTATTTTTAAATCGGCGGTAACTATAATTTTTGTTATTGTAAGAGGACAATCGTAAAGTCTAGGATCAAGCATTTTACCACGATGTAAAATCTCAATTAATGCTTCATTTATTATACTTGCTACTTTTTGCTGTCTATGAGAGTTTTTTGGGGTTAATTTTTTCATGGCTATTTTATAATATATAGTTCTGCAATATAATAGCAGGCTTTTGCTAAACAACCAAGCCCCAAAAATTTTGAAAATTTTGTTCTAAAAAAACCAGTAAATAAGGAAAGAAAACTTCCCCAAAAAGGAAACGCCATTAGAAGAAGTATAAATAGCTCATATTTATAAAAAATTTGTGTTAAATTTTTATGTCTCAAAATATTCTGTTCATTTTTAGAAGAGTAGAAAATATTTAAAGCACATTTACCAAAAATATAATTAACTATATTACCACCAAGAGAAGCACAAGTAGCTACTACAAACATTATAGGGTAACTATAGTTACCAAACATTTTCATAGAATGAAAAATTAATTCTCGTTGAAAACCGATGATTAAGTTTGAGACAAAACTATCAACAAATAATAAACTAAATGCTTCAAATCGTTCCATAAATACTGTAATGTATAAAACTAAATAAATATATTTAACACTAAATAAAAGCAATCAGCAATGAAAAAACAAATTATCTATCCTGATTTTATAGCACGTATTTTTTCTACGGCACTTGATTTATCGTTATTTGCTTTCATAGCAATCCCAATTTTACAATTTTGTTTCTTTTATCTAATGATTTTTTTCTACAGTGATTATTTCCAGAGCTATAATATTGACTTACATAATCAAAGCGAAGTGCTTCAATCTGTTATGAGCCAAGAATTTTATGAATATCTTAAAGCAGGAAATTTTAATAAATATATTTTATTTAATGTTTCAATTTTACTAATTAATTTAACAGTGATAGGTTCATATTTTATAGGTTTTTGGTATTATAAAGGAGCGACGATTGGTAAAATATTTATGCGTATGAGAATAGTAGACGCAAGCGACTTTAGCCGTCCGACCCTTAAACAGTTAATTAAACGATTCCTTGGATATATGACATTTCCGATCGGTATTTTCTTCATACTTTTCTCTTCTCAGAAACAAGCATTACATGATAAAATAGCTGGAACTATCGTAATAAAGGCTTAATATGAACGATAATAATGAGATAGACCAGTTAATTTACCTATTTTCTAAGCTTCCTGGGCTTGGCAGTAGATCAGCAAGACGTATAGTATTATATTTATTGCAAGACAAGGATGTAAGGCTAAAAACCCTTATCAATAATCTTATAGAAATAGATAAGAAAATAGTAAAATGTCAGGTTTGCAGTAATATGGATACTGAAAATATTTGCGGTATTTGCACGTCTGAATATCGAGATAAATCAGTTATCGCAATCGTTGAAAAACTGTTGCTGAATTATGGGCAATGGAGCGTAGTGGTAATTTCAAAGGGCTATACCATGTGCTTGGTCATAATTTATCAGCAGCTAGCAGACAAAATCCTAGTATTTTGAGGTTACCAGAACTACTTGACAGGTGCTTTAAAGAAAATATTAAAAAGTGATTATCGCCACTAACTCTACTTTAGAGGGACAAACGGCTCTGTCTCATCAATTGTGTAAATTTCGTGAACCATTAAATTCTACCATCAAATTTGATCATTCGTATAACTTCGTATAATGTATGCTATACGAAGTTATGC
>DYDT01000108.1 GCA_020404485.1 Rickettsia endosymbiont of Diachasma alloeum
AATCTCGTATAACTTCGTATAATGTATGCTATACGAAGTTATTACGCATATTTTACCTATAATATTTATCTAATTACAAATAAAATCATCTTTGATCTATAAGTTGAATAAATAAATATTAACACTACTTAAAAAATTTTCATAAATAAGTAAATTTACAACAAGAATTAGAAAGGTGTCATTGCGGGGAAAGTTTGTTGTCATCCCGTGGAGGCATTGCCCGTATGGATCGAAAAGTACCTTAGGTGTCAGTCTCACGGCATTCAGAAAAAAGCGAGATGAATTGAGCTTTTAGTGCTAAAGATTTAACGTATTTAAGTTTTTTTATTCCTGGATTCCCCCGACTATGCAGGAATGACATATAAACGTACTAATCCTTAATAGTCTGAAGAGCTAGTTTGATTATTTTTGTGATACCAGTATTGGTATAGGTAGAGATTGGAAAAATTTCTTTACCGGTGATTTTTTGCAACTCAGTTATTTTTGTCTTTATTTCCTCATCAGTTAAAACATCGATTTTATTAAGGCAAATAATTTGAGTTTTGTTTTTTAAATGATCAGAGTATGATTCAAGTTCCGTGCGTACTATATTATAATCAGCCACAACGTCCTCACTACTGCCATCTATTAAATGAATCAGCACGTTACATCTTTCAATATGCTTTAGGAATTTATCTCCCAAGCCATGTCCTTGACTAGCTCCCTCTATTAAGCCTGGAATATCAGCTATAACAAACTCTTCATCATCAATATACACTACTCCAAGATTCGGCACTAAAGTAGTAAATGGATAATCGGCGATTTTAGGTTTAGCTGCCGATACCACTGATAAAAAGGTAGACTTACCGGCATTAGGAAGACCAACAAGCCCAACATCGGAAAGAAGCTTTAGGCTTAACTGAATCCACATTTCTTCAGCAATTTCTCCCTCTGTTCTACGTCTTGGTGCTTGATTGACGGATGTTTTGAAATGGCTATTGCCAAGACCACCATTTCCGCCTTTAATTATTTCAAAAGTCTGATCATCTTCGGTAAAATCATGTAGTAATATATCGCTATCTTCTGCAAAAATTTGCGTACCAATCGGCACATCAAGAGTTAGAGATTTACCAGATTTACCGCTTTTATTTGAGCCTTTACCATTTTCACCACTATCTGCGATAAAATACTGCTTATATCTATAATTTACTAGCGTATTGAGATGGTGATTGCTTCTAAAAATAATACTACCGCCACGCCCACCGTCACCGCCATCAGGACCACCTCGGTCAATAAATTTTTCACGATGAAAACTAACGCAACCATTTCCACCATTTCCACCTTTTATATATATCTTAACTTCATCAATAAAATTCATATATTTTTTTATATTTCCAACGTCATTGCGAGGAGAATTACAAAGTAATTCGACGAAGCAAGCTCAGGATGTTGGACAAGATTGCCACGCTCGCTTCGCTCGCTCGCAATGACGATACGCTGTTTAAAAACACATTATACCAAAAATCATCTCTCTTTAATAGTCTTATATTCTCGATGAACTTGACCTATATAAAGCTGCCTTGGTCTACTGATTTTTTGCTCTGGATCTTCATGCATTTCTTTCCATTGTGCCATCCAGCCTACTGTTCTTGCTGTGGCAAAAAGTACTGTGAACATCTGCGGAGGTATACCCATCGCTTTATAAATAATACCTGAATAAAAATCAACGTTTGGATATAATTTTCTCTCAATAAAATACTCATCTTTAAGAGCGATAGCTTCAAGCTCTATAGCTATTTGCAATAACGGATTATTATCTAGCTGCCCAAGTTCTTTTAACACCTCTTTGCAGGTTTCTTTAAGTACTGCAGCCCGTGGGTCATAGTTCTTATATACACGATGACCAAAACCCATTAGCCTAAAATTATCATTTTTATCTTTAGCTTTAGCGATATATTTAGGAATGTTCTCTACACTGCCTATTTCTTTCAGCATATTTATCACGGCTTCATTCGCTCCGCCATGAGCCGGTCCCCAAAGCGATGCAATACCAGTACTGATACAAGCAAAAGGGTTAGCTCCTGAAGAACCGGCAATTCTAACTGTTGAAGTAGAAGCATTTTGCTCATGATCAGCATGTAAAATAAATATCTTGTTTAGGGCATTCTTTATTACCGGATTTACTTTATATTTCTCACAAGGTATTGCAAACATCATATGCAAAAAGTTTTCGGTAAAATCCAAAGAATTATCAGGATAGACAAAGGGCTGACCTATAGAATATTTATAAGACATAGCTGCAATAGTTGGGATTTTAGCTATCATTCTAATAGCTGTAAGCTCATAATCTGCTTCTTTAAAGAAATTCAGTAAATCAGGATAAAATGCAGAAAGAGAACCAACCGCCGCAAGCATAATAGCCATAGGATGCGAAGAGCTGCAAAACGTTTGAAATAAATAATGCAATCTTTCATTAACTAACGCATGATGAGCAACCTTTTTAGTAAAATCATTATACTGCTTACTATTTGGTAATTCTCCATAAATCAATAAATATGCCACCTCTAAAAAGTCGCTTTTTTCGGCTAAATCTTTTATATCATAACCGCGATGCCGTAAAATCCCTTGATCGCCATCTATATAAGTTATAGTTGATCTACACGAAGCAGTAGACATAAAACCCGGATCGTAAGTAAAGCAATCCGCTTCAGAATATACTTTACTAATATCAATTACATCCTGCCCAATACTTGCCTTTAATATAGGTAATTTGAATATTTTATCTCTAATCTTTAATTCAGCAAATTCTGTACTGTTATTTTCACTGGTCATATATACCCTGAATGTTGTTATATACTAGAAGTATAAACCTACTTTAAGAAAATGAGAAATTATTTTTGTCTTTATGGGATTCAAGTATTACTTTGTTGTGTGAATTAAGGATCGTCATCCCGTGGTGGCATTGTTGCGTGGATAGAGATAAAGGAAAGAAATAGCTTAAAACTAGGCTCTGTCTCATCAATTGTGTAAATTTCGTGAACCATTAAATTCTACCATCAAATTTGATCATAAAATGAGCCATAGCTTCATTCCAATTGGGGATAGGCATAGACCATTTTTTG
>DYDT01000109.1 GCA_020404485.1 Rickettsia endosymbiont of Diachasma alloeum
GGTATTTATGTTATTTCTGTTTTCTCAGAAATCTATTACTATACTATTTATATTAAGAACAGGTCAACCTTTTTACTATCTCTGCTCTATCAATTAAGGGCAACACCTTAGCAATCTCGGGTCCGGATTCCTTACCTGTTAGAGCAAGACGTAGCGGCAAAAATAATTCTTTACCTTTTTTACCCGTACTATCCGCTATTTTCTTTGTCCAAATACTCCAAATTTCAGTTGTTATTTTCCCTGTCGGTAATAATTTTGCAGCTTGTTTTAGGTATTCCTTATCTAAATTCAAATCTTTTATGTTTGGAGTTTTATGACAAATCTCCCACCAATCTTTTGCATCAAATAATTTTTTTAAATTAGGTCTTACTGACAGCCAAAAATTTTCATCAATATAATCTGCTTCTATTTCTTTAAGGCGATCTTTTATCTCAGAAAATTCTAGACTTATCAATAATTTATGATTTAATCTTTCTAAATCTTCCGGCTGATAAATAGTTGGGCTTTTAGAAAAACTACCTATTTCAAAATGTTTTACTAACTCATCTATCTTTTTATGAGGAATAATTTGTGCTGATGATCCAAGCAAACTAAAGAAGCTCGCAATTGCCATCGCTTCTAATCCCACTTCTTCTCTTAGGGTTACAATCTCAAACCCCCCTACTCTTTTTGAAATTTTTTCATCTTTATTAATAATTAAGCTTAGATGCCCAAAAGTTGGTGGATATTTATCTAAAGCTTCAAACATCTGAATTTGAATAGCAGTATTACTAACATGATCTTCACCTCTAATAATGTGACTAATTTCATAATCCACATCGTCGATAACCGAGCATAACATATAAGTCATACTTCCATCTGCCCTTATTACTATCGGGTCACTCAAAGCCTTACCCTCATACTTAACTTCACCTTTGATCATATCATGCCAAGTAATCGGTTCATGATTTACTAGAAACCTATAATGCGGCTTTCGTCCTTGTTCTATATATTTTTGTATCTGATCTTCTGTTAGATTTAGGGCTGATCGATCATAAATAGGAGGCAATCCTTTAGAAAGCTGAAATTTACGTTTTAACTCAAGCTCTTCGGGCGTTTCATAGCAGGCATATAATCTTTTTTTATCCAATAATAGTTTTTTGATCTCATCATATCTATTTAAACGACTTAATTGATTAAATGTTTGATCCCAATTAAGGTTTAAAAACTTTAGATCTTTTTGGATAGCGTCTTTATATTCTTGTTTGCTACGCTCTAAATCCGTATCGTCAAATCTTAAAATAAACTGCCCATCATATTTCTTCGCATATAGCCAATTAAGTAGTGCTGCTCTTATATTACCAACATGTAACATTCCTGTCGGTGATGGAGCAAATCGTGTTATAACTTTTGTCATTTTTACTTATTTTTTGTCTTTTTAACTTTTATCTTTTTATCGACAAGATTAGTTGCCTCATCCATATTCAAAGAATTTGGTTGTTTAGCAGCAATTGCACTTAGTTTTTCTTCAATTAACTTCATTGCATCATCTAAGCTTAAATTTAAAAAATCATATTTTTTAGGTATTGAAATAAACTTGCCCATATATTTTATGTATGGACCGAATTTACCATATCCAACTAAAATTTCTTCACCGCTATCTTTATGCACACCTATTTTAAGCGGTAAACTTAAAAGCTTTAACGCTGTATCGATAGTAATTTCATTCTGGTTTATAACAAGAGGCAACGGGACACGTTTTGGTTTTGTTTTACTATCTATTTGCTCACCATATTGGATATAAGGTCCATAAGGTCCTTTTTTCAAATATATTTCTATCCCCTCTGTATCCTTACCCAAAACTTTGTTTTCATTAACAATATCTTTTGCTTCCCCATCAGCTTCATTATTATCATTACCACTAACAATAGATTTTCTAAAATTACATTCAGGATAATTACTACATGCTAAAAATGCTCCAAATTTACCAAGCTTTAAGCTTAGCTCACCAGTTTTGCATGATGGGCAAA
>DYDT01000110.1 GCA_020404485.1 Rickettsia endosymbiont of Diachasma alloeum
AGCTGTTGAAAAGAATAATGAAATCTTGTATCTTGAATACTCATCTGACAGTTATAACTTATCAGACATTCAGATATAAAATTTACAGTGTCTGTAAGATCAAATCTTGACTTCTACACTATAACTATATTTTTTATAGCAATCCATTAGATTATGGACAAGATTTTATGAATCCATTACTAGGTTCAATAACATTTATTTCTGCATCATGTTGAAGCTAATAAAAATATAAATGTTGATTTAAGTATAAAATCAACATTATAATATAGTTAATTCATTTGGACTTATCTTCTTGAGTTCTTCTGAATTAACTATATTATTTTTTATTAGTATCTTTATTATCTTTTCCAGTACTATTATCTTTACTATCCTGAGTAGCCATGCTGGAAGAAGATAATCTTTGTTTATATTCCTGTTCTTTTGCTAAAAAGTTTTGTGCTTCTTTAGAAAGTTTGTCATATAGTTCACGTTTCTTTTTATTAATGTTAACTACTTCTATTCTATATTTTTGTATTTCTTTACGTATTTCTGGTTTAATAGTACCAGCATAGGAATAAAATTCATCTAGAATTTTTTGTGTTGTACTATCTGTTGTGGTATCTTTTTTTGAAGTATTAGGTATAGTATCATCTGCAAAGCTGTTTGAAGTTAACAATAATATTGCAGAAATAGTAATAATTATAGTTCTTATCATATAAGCCTTATTAAAATTTTATCACATAAGTAGATCATGTTTATATCTGATAGTCAATCAAAAGATATTTTTAAAATTTCATTTAATATTCTCAATATAAGGATATCAATATACTTGAAGAATTTTTTACAGAAAAAGTAAGTGCTACTTCTGTTTATGAAATAAAATCAAAAACTTTAGAATCACAATCTGAAGATATTTGGTGTTTTGAAATTTATTGTGATGATGAAATAAATCTGATTTCTTTAAAAAAAGAAGTGCAGGAATTAGTAAAATTAAACAATATAGAGATTATTAGTGACATAATTAGTGAAAAAATTGAAAATAAAGATTGGGTAGCACTTTATCAAAAACAATTAGCACCAATTCAAACAGGTAGTTTCTTTATTTGTACAACATTACATCAAGATAAATGCCCTAAAGATAAAATACTTATATTAATTGAAGCTTCTAGAGCTTTTGGCACTGGTACTCACGAGACTACATCAGGATGTATAGAGGCTTTAGAATATCTTAAAGCTATTAAGGCAGATAAAATTTTAGATATAGGTACTGGTAGCGGAATTCTTTCATTTATAGCTGAAAAATTATGGAATGAGGCAGATATTTTAGCTTGTGATATTGATAATGCGTCAGTAGAGATTGCAAAAGAAAATGCTAGCTTTAATGATTCTTATGTACAATTCTATCAAAATACTTCTGAAAATATTTTATTAAATAGTTATTATAATAGTAAGTTTGATTTGGTCATAAGTAATATTTTACCTTTAATTGAGTTATCTACTCAGATTAGTAACCTCATGAATAAAAATGGTTATTTAGTGTTATCTGGTTTTCTTGATAATCAAATGGAAGAAGTTAGAAACGCTTATGAAAAAATAGGTTTTGAGATTAAAAAAATAATTCATAAAAATTCTTGGATAATATTGATTGCAGTCTATTATAAATAATCATCATGTTTGACTTTTCTAACATATTTTAGTATAATACCTATCTTTGAAACAAATAGCAAAATTTAATTTATGAGTACTACGAAAAGCGATAATTATATATCGGAACTAAGAAAAGTAATTTGGCCCATTGAAAGGTATGAAAATAAAAAGTTCTTACCAATGGCATTTATGATGTTTTGTATTTTATTGAATTACTCAACACTTCGTTCAATTAAAGACGGTTTTGTAGTAACTGATATAGGGGCTGAAGCAATAAGCTTCTTAAAAACTTATATAGTACTTCCTTCTGCGGTAATTGCTATGATAATTTACGTTAAACTATGCGATATTTTAAAGCAAGAAAACGTATTTTACGTAATTACTTCTTTTTTCCTAGCATATTTTGCACTATTTGCATTTGTTCTTTACCCTAATCCTGATTTAGTTCATCCAAATCCTGATACTATAGAATCTTTAAGTTTAGCTTATCCTAATTTTAAATGGTTTATAAGAATAGTAGGGAAATGGAGTTTTGCATCTTTTTATACTATGGCTGAGCTTTGGGGAACATTAATGCTAAGCTTATTATTTTGGCAATTTGCTAACCAAATTACTAAAACTGATGAAGCTAAACGTTTTTATTCAATGTTTGGATTGCTTGCTAATTTAGCATTGCCTGTAACTTCCATTATTATAGGTTATTTCTTACATGAAAAAACCCAAATAGTAGCAGAGCATTTAAAGTTTACCCCATTATTTGTTATTATGATAATAAGCAGTTTGGCTGTAATACTTACGTATAGATGGATGAATAAAAATGTATTAACAGATCCTAAACTTTATGACCCTACACTTGTAAAAGGGAAAAAGGCTAAAGCTAAGATGTCGTTAATAGAAAGCTTTAAGATGATCTTTACTTCTAAATATGTAGGTTATATTGCATTACTACTTATTGCTTATGGAGTTTCTGTAAATTTAGTTGAAGGTGTTTGGAAATCAAAATTAAAAGAATTATATCCAACAAAAGAAGCATATACTATGTATATGGGACAGTTTCAAGCTTATCAAGGTTGGGTTGCTATAGCTTTTATGATTATAGGAAGTAATATTTTAAGGAAAGTATCTTGGTTAACTGCTGCGATGATTACGCCTTTAATGATGTTAACTACTGGTATTGCGTTTTTTGCATTTATCTTTTTTGATAGTGTAATTGCTATGCATTTAACAGGCATTTTAGCATCAGGTCCTTTAGCACTTGCGGTTATGATCGGTACAATTCAAAATGTTTTAAGTAAAGGTGTGAAATATTCTCTATTTGATGCTACTAAAAATATGGCTTATATTCCACTTGATAAAGATTTACGAGTCAAGGGACAAGCTGCCGTTGAAGTTATCGGTGGAAGATTCGGTAAATCAGGCGGTGCTATTATTCAATCCACTTTCTTTATTTTATTTCCAGCATTAGGCTTTGTAGAAGCAACACCATTTTTTGCTTCTATATTTTTTGTGATAGTAATATTATGGATATATGCCGTCAAGGGATTAAATAAAGAATATCAAGTTTTAGTAAATAATACTGAAAAATAGTATCAATATAAGAAAATAGGTTTTTAGAGGCTTGTTTTCTTTGTAATTATAGGATTTATGATATGAGAAGTACAAAATCTGAAATTAAAATTCCAAGAACACCATATGTTAAGAAATATAATAGTTGGCGAATAAGGGTTTTGTATTCTATCATTATAGGTTATGCAACTTTTTATTTTTGTCGTCAAAATTTTAATATAGCAACACCGGCTATTAGAGAATATTTTGATGTTACAAAAACTCAAATTGGTTGGATATTAACTGCTTCTTCCATAATGTATGGAGTTAGTAAATTTTGTAATGGATTTATCAGTGATAAAACTAATGCTCGGATATTTATGGTTCTGGGTCTTATGTTCGTTGGTATTATCACTATTCTAATAGGCTTTTCAGATTCTTTATTCCTTATTGGTATTTTGTGGATAGCAAGTAATTGGTTTCAGTCAATGGGTTGGCCTCCTGCTACAAAAATGTTGACTCATTGGTTTGCTTCTAAAGAGCTTGGAACTAAATGGGCAATGGGAGCAACTTCTAACCAAATAGGTGGTGCTCTTGCTATGGTGAGCTGTGGTTACCTAATTGATAAGTTTGGTTGGAGATCTGCTTTTTTTGTACCTGGGGCGGTTGCTTGTGTAGTATCAATTTTTTTATATAATAGACTTCGCAATTCTCCAAAAGAAGTAGGTTTGTCCACAGTTGAAGAATATAAAAACTACCCTCCTGAATTAATAAGTGATTATGGTAAATTGCCAACTACTGAATTACTTAAAATAGTATTTTGCAATAAGTTAATATGGTATGTTTGTTTAGCAAACATGTTTGTATATATAATACGTTTAGGAGTAATTTATTGGGCACCCACATTTTTAAAGGATTTACGAGGTATAAGTCTTTTAAATGCCGGTTTACAAATAGGTTTATATGAAATAATAAGTATTCCGGGAGCATTAATAGCGGGCTTTTTATCAGATAAATTATTTCAAGGAAGACGTGGTCCTGTAAGTACAATATGTATGCTATCACTTAATTTATTGCTAATCTTATTTTGGAAGCTTCCTATCCAAAGCGAGTTGCTAAGTATAATAATTCTTTCTCTTGTTGGTTTTTTTGTCTCAGGTCCACAACTACTTGTAGGTATTGCCGCGGCTGATTTTAGTACTCGCGGGGCTGTTGGTACAGCTAACGGATTATCAGGGTTATTTGGTTATTTAGGAGCAGCAATTGCAGGAGTTGGTGTTGGATGGATAAGTGATAATTATGGATGGGATGGAGTATTTATATTTTTTAGTATTTCTGCTCTTTTAGGAAGTAGCTTATTCGCTTTAACATGGAATCGCTCGGCAAAGAAATAAATTTAATAATTATATAAATAGGTTAAAATGACAATACAATATACTTTTTCAATGATCAAGCCTGATGCTATTAAAAGGAATAAAATAGGGCAAATTAATACTTACTTAGAAAATGCTGGATTAAAAATAGTAGCTCAAAAAATGACAATTTTAACTAAATATGAAGCAGAATGTTTCTATGATGAACATAGAGCGAGACCATTTTTTGATAGTTTAGTTGAATATATTACTTCAGGTCCTGTAGTACTGCAAGTTCTTAAAGGTATGGACGCTATAACTTTAAACCGTAAAGTTATGGGGGCAACTAATCCAGCAGAAGCTGAAGTTGGAACTATTAGAAAGGATATAGGTGAATCAATTGAAGCTAATAGTATTCATGGTTCTGATAGTGAAAATAGTGCAAAAAGAGAAATTAAGTTTTTCTTTAAAAAATCTAAAATTATAGAATAATTAATGCAAAAATATGATGTAATAGTGATAGGAGGTGGGCATGCTGGTGTCGAAGCTGCTGCCGCCTCCGCACGTCTTGGAGTTCCTACTCTATTAATTACGCCAAAACCAGAAAATTTGGGTGAAATGTCCTGTAATCCTGCAATTGGTGGAATTGCAAAAGGTACATTAGTTAAGGAAATTGATGCACTTGATGGATTAATGGGATATGTTATAGATCAAGCTGGTATACACTATAAAATGCTTAATGAAACTAGAGGACCAGCAGTTTGGGGACCTAGAGCACAAGCCGATAGAAAGCTTTATAAAAAAGCAATGTATCGAATACTAACAAACTACCCAAATTTAGAAATACTATATGCAAAAGTAGAAGATATTGAGATTAAATCTTCAGAAATAAAAGCAGTTATCTTAAATAATGGTAGTAAAATACCGTGTCAAAAAATTATATTAACTACAGGTACATTTTTATCAGGGCTAATTCATATTGGATCAAAAAAAATCCCTGCTGGTAGAGTAGATGAAGAACCATCTTATGGGTTATCAAATACCTTAAAAAGAGTAGGTTTTAAACTTTCTCGATTAAAAACAGGAACACCTCCAAGAATTGATGGACGTACTATTGATTACAGTAAAGTAGAATCGCAACCCGGAAATAAAGTACCTAGACCTTTTTCAGAATTAACTAATATTGTAAATGTTCCTCAAATAAATTGTTTTGTAACAAAAACTACTATAGAAACACATGATATTATCCGAGCAAATCTTGATAAATCCGCAATGTATTCTGGTCAAATAGAAGGAATAGGTCCACGTTATTGTCCTTCTATAGAAGATAAAATAGTTAGATTTAGTACAAAATCAGAGCATCGTATTTTTTTAGAGCCTGAAGGGTTAGACGACCATACAATTTATCCAAACGGAATTTCTACTTCTTTACCTGAAGAAGTACAATGTCAATTAATAAAAACTATCCCAGGCTTAGAGAATGTAATAATTTTACGTCCAGGTTATGCTATAGAATATGATTATGTTGATCCACGTGAAATAAATAGTACGCTAGAAACAAAAAAAATAACAGGTCTGTATTTTGCAGGTCAAATTAATGGTACTACAGGATATGAAGAAGCAGCAGGGCAAGGTATAGTAGCAGGCATTAATGCTGCTCTAGCTGTAAAAAATCAACAGCCTTTTGTATTAACAAGAGCAAATAGTTATATTGGAGTAATGATAGATGATTTAACGTCGTTTGGAACTTTAGAGCCATATCGTATGTTGACTTCGCGTTCAGAATATAGATTATCTATAAGAGCAGATAATGCTGATTTACGTTTGACAGAGATGGGAATAAGTATTGGTGTGATATCTGAAAAGCGTAAAGAAATATTTACAACAAAATGTAAAAATATAGAAAGTACAAAATCATTATTAAATATTTTATCTTTAACTACTAGTAAACTCGCTAAAATTGGGATACAAGTTGCACAGAATGGTACACATAAAACAGTATTAGATTTATTTAAAATACCTAATTTTGATGTTGAACAAGCTATTAAAGTTTTTCCTGTACTTAAAGATATAGATAATAATATTTTACAACTACTTTATATTGAAGCTAAATATGCTTCATATTTAGCCAGGCAATATGCTGACATTAATTTATTCCAAAGTGAAGAGGCTCATTTAATTCCTAAAAATATTGACTATTTTAAAATACCAAGTATATCATTAGAAATACAAGAAAAACTTTCTTATCATAAACCCATTACTATTGTTGCGGCACGACGAATTTCTGGTGTTACTCCTGCTGCAATTACTGCTATTATAATTTATCTGAAGACTAAATATAATGATAGAAGTTCCACATGAAATAATTGAAAAATTACAAATTTTTCAGGAATTAGTACAAAAGTGGAGTAAAGCTATTAACCTTATATCAGAAAATAGTACGCAAAATTTTTGGAAACGTCATATATTAGATTCCTTGCAATTAATACAGTATATTAACGATAAAGAAATACATTTAGTTGATATAGGAAGTGGAGCAGGTTTTCCAGGTATAATATTATCTATCGCTGGAGTAGCAAAGACAAGTTTAATAGAAGCTGATTTACGTAAATGCATCTTTTTAGAGAAAGCAGCAAAAATATCAAATAATAATATACAAATAATTAATCAAAGAATTGAAAAAACAGAAATAAGCTGTAATATATTAACCTGTAGAGCTTTTTCTAATTTAAATACAATATTTGATTGCACAAAAAATGTCTCGGTGCAAAATAAATTTTTGCTTCCAAAAGGAAAAAGCTATTTATCTGAAATAAAAGAAGCTAAAAAAAAATGGTTATTTAATTGTTTAATAAACCAAAGTATAACCTCAAAAGAAAGTAGAATTTTAGAAATTAGCGACTTAACAAAAATAATATGACTGTAAAAGTAATTTCTGTAGTTAATCAAAAAGGAGGGGTAGCTAAAACTACTACTACTGTAAATTTAGCTACTGCTCTTGCAGCTATGGATAAAAAAGTTTTGGTAATAGACCTTGACCCTCAAGGTAATAGTAGTACTGGTTTTGGCGTTAGTCAACAACAACGAAAAAATACTATATATCAAGCATTAACAAATATAATCAAATTAAAAGATACCATAATCGCTACTAATATTCCGAATTTAGAAATAATAACCTCAAATACTAATTTATCTGCTGCTGAACTAGATTTAATAGAATTAGAAGAACGAGAATATATTTTAATGAAGTTATTAGAAGAAATAAAAGTATCATATGATTATATAATTATTGATTGTCCTCCTTCGTTAAATTTACTAACAATAAATGCTTTAGTTGCAGGCGATGAGGTATTAATTCCAATGCAATGTGATTTTTATTCTTTAGAAGGGTTAAGCCACTTGCTAAAGACAGTTGAAATTGTAGAAAAAAGATTAAACCCTAAGATAAAGATTGCGGGCATATTATTTACAATGTATGATAGGCGTAATCGTTTAACTGAGCAAGTAGAAGAGGATGTAAGAAGTTGTTTAGGAGAATTAGTGTTCAAGACTGTAATTCCTAGAAACATTAAATTATCTGAAGCTCCTTCATATGGAAAACCTGCTATTATATATGATTATAAATGTGCAGGGGCAGTGGCGTATATGGAACTTACAAAAGAAATTTTGGGAAGATATAATGAAAAATAAAGGGTTAGGTAGAGGCTTGTCTTCATTATTAGGTGAAGATGTTATATCTATAGAAAAAGAAAATTTAGAAATAGTACAAATCGTAAATATTGATAGAATAAAACCAAATGAAAATCAGCCTAGAAAGCATTTTGAATATGATAAAATAAAAGAATTATCGGATTCTATATTAAATAATGGTTTACTACAGCCTATTATTATTGATAATAGTTTTCAAATTATAGCAGGTGAAAGACGCTGGCGTGCATGTAAATTAGCAAAAATTTCTGAGATACCAGTAATTATAAAAAATTTAGATGCTAAAGAGAGTATGGAAATAGCATTAATTGAGAACATACAAAGATCGGATTTAACAGTCATGGAAGAAGCTCGAGGCTTTAAATATTTGGTGGAAAATTTTGGTTACACGGCAGAAAAACTAGCAGAAAGACTTGGTAAAAGCCGTAGTCATATAGCTAATTTGTTAAGGCTCAATAATTTACCACAATCTATCCAAAATAAATTAGATGAAAATACACTTAGTATGGGTCATGCTAGATGCTTAATAAATCATGAGTATGCAGAAGTAATAGCAAATCATGTTATAGATAATGATTTAAATGTACGTCAAACAGAGGAGCTAGTAAGACAATGGTCTCAAAATGAATATACGAAGTATTCTGATAATAATAAGCTAGGAAAACGTCTTTTTAAACAAAGAACAGAAAATGACGACTTGCAGTCATTAGTAAAAGTTTTGTCAGAAAAATTTAATATAAAAGTGACAATAGAGAATTATTCTTTAGGAGGAAAGTTAATATTCCATTATAAAGATTTAAAAGAATTAGATAAAATTTTGTTAGAGTTAAGTTAATACAAGGAAATAAATAATTTATGTCATCTCAATATATTTATGAAATAAATGGTTTAAGCAAAACTATAAACGGTAAGAAAATTTTAAAAGAAACAAATTTATCTTTTTTACAAAGTGCTAAAATTGGAATAATAGGACCAAATGGAGTAGGTAAGTCTACTTTATTAAAAATTATGGCAGGTATAGATAAGGAATTTGATGGTAAAGCAATGGCAGCACTAAATATAAAAGTAGGCTATTTACCTCAAGAACCGCATCTTAATCCAAATAAAAATGTATTTAATAATATCATGGAAGGTCTGCATGAGAAAAAGAAACTTATCGATGAATTTAATGAAATAAGTAATAAGCTAGCTACTGAAATTACTGATGAAGAAATGAATCAACTTTTTAACAAACAGGCAGAATTACAAGAAAAAATAGATAATTGTGATGCGTGGGATTTAGAGCGGGAAATAGAAATTGCAATGCTAGCATTGCGTTGCCCATCAAAAGAGGCAAATATTAATGAAATTTCTGGAGGAGAAAAAAGAAGAGTTGCTTTATGTAAACTTCTTTTAGAGAAACCTGATATGTTATTACTTGATGAGCCGACAAATCATTTAGATGCAGAGTCAGTTTCTTGGCTTGAGAACTATCTTAAAGAATATAAAGGTACTGTAATAGTTATTACACATGATCGCTATTTTTTAGATAATGTTACAGAATGGATATTAGAAATAGATAGAGGTCATTGTGTACCGTGGAAGTCAAATTATAGTTCATGGTTGGAACAAAAACAAGAAAAATTGGCTCTAGAAAGCAAAGAAGAAGACGATAGAAAAAAACAATTAAATCGTGAACTAGAATGGATTCGTCAAACTCCAAAAGCAAGGCAGCCTAAAAATAAAGCTCGTATTACTGCTTATCAAGAGTTGTTCAACAAACAGCAGGAACAAAAAAGTGATCCTACTCAAATAATTGTACCTAATGGTCCGCGTCTTGGTGATTTAGTTATTGAAGCAGAACATATAGCCAAAAAATACAATGATAAAATGCTCTTATCGGATTTTAGTTTTAAAGTTCCACGTGGAGCGATTGTAGGAATAATTGGACCAAATGGTGCAGGTAAAACTACATTATTTAATATTATTACAGGTAAAGTAGAACCTGATAAAGGCTCTATTAAAATTGGTTCAACAGTAAAATTAGGATATGTTGACCAATCGCGTGATCATTTAGATGGTAATAAAACTGTTTGGGAAGAAATTGCAGAAGGATTAGATGAATTGCAGCTTGGTAGCAGAATAGTTAAAAGTAGAGCATATTGTGCAGCTTTTAACTTTAGAGGAGGTGATCAGCAAAAGAAAGTTGGACAGCTTTCTGGAGGAGAGCGTAATAGAGTGCATTTAGCAAAATTATTAAAAGAAGGGGCAAATGTTATATTGTTAGATGAACCATCTAATGACTTAGATATTGACACGTTAAGAGCTCTTGAAGATGCAATTTTAGATTTCGCAGGTTGTGTATTAGTAATTAGTCATGACAGGTGGTTTTTAGATAGGATAGCTACTCACATTATTGCGTATGATATAAAAGGTAATGCCACTTGGTTTGAAGGAAATTATCAGGATTATCACGAGTATATGTTAAAAATAAACGGAGAAAATACTTTAAACCCAAAATATAAGCATAAAAAATTAATTTAAATATGTCACTAACACAAACATTAATAGTTTTATTTATAGGATTGTTTGTAATAAAACCTGGTGATATTCCGATGCTTATTAGGCAAATAAAACAAATCAAATCTTATTTTAGTAATGTTGGTTCATCAGAAGTGGAACAATTAAATTTCTACATACAAAAAATTATTAATATAGAGGGATACTATGATGGTGACTATAATTTAGCTGCAATGAAAGAAAAGTATAATAAATTAGTCAAATCAGTTATAAATAATGATTTAAACAATATTAATGAATAATACAGTTAAACATTTTTTGGTGCATTTTATCTATTACTTAAAGCTGCATTGCAAATAAGATAAAATTATTATATAATCCCTTAAAACAATACCAATGGTTATTTTATATTATGTTAGACATACTTCTTTTTGTACATATTACTATCGCAATATTATTGATTATAGTTATTCTAATGCAACGTAGCGGTTCAGATGGAATTAGCAGTATAAGCGGTGGGGGAAATATGGGAGTGATCAGTGCTAAAACAGCAAATAATTTTCTTACTAAGAGCACTGTAATACTTGCGTCATTATTTTTAATAAATGCAATAATACTTGCTAATCTTTCTTCTCAGAAGAAACCGGATTTAGTATCTAAAATCAATGAAATTGAAGAAAATCAAATAGACAATAGTCTGCCTATAGCTAAATAAATTGTAATAAAAAATTATGCAAAAAATAATAAAGTTAAAAGATTTAAAGATAGGCAATAATTTACCTTTTACTTTGATTGCTGGACCCTGTCAAATTGAGGGGCTAGATCACGCTTTGTTTATGGCAGAAGAACTTATTAAATTAACTACTAAACTTAATATTCCATTTATATATAAATCTTCTTTTGATAAAGCTAATAGAACTTCTATAAATGGTGCTAGAGGTCTTGGAATTAATAAAGGATTGGAAGTTTTAGCAGAAGTAAAAAGAGCATTCAACTGCCCTATAGTTACTGATGTTCATAATGAAAATCAATGTGCTGAGGTAGCTAAAATAGTTGACATGTTACAAATCCCAGCATTTTTGTGCAGGCAAACAGATTTACTTCAGGCTGCAGCTGTAACCGGAAAAATAGTAAATGTTAAAAAGGGACAGTTTCTAGCTCCTTGGGATATGAAAAATGTACACAAGAAGTTAGAATCGTTTGGAGCAAAAGACATATTATTAACAGAGCGTGGTACATGTTTTGGTTATAATAATTTAGTATCCGATATGCGTAGTCTTGCGGTAATGGCTGAACTAAATGCTCCTATAATTTTTGACGCTACTCACTCTGTGCAGCAACCCGGTGGGCTTGGAGGAAGCACTGGAGGAGAGCGTAAATATGTAGAATTGCTTGCGAAAGCTGCGGTTGCAGTAGGGGTTGCTGGTCTCTATATGGAAGTACACCAAGATCCGGATAATGCTCCAAGCGATGGTCCATGCATGATTAGGTTAGATAATTTAGAGCGTGTCCTTACAAAGCTCAAAAAATATGATGTAATTACTAAAGAAAAACAGTAATGATAATCTACAAAGAATTTGATAATGTTGAGCTACGTTCAGGAACAATTACTAAAGTAGAAGAGTTTACAAGAGCCAAAAAGCCGGCATTTAAAGTTTGGGCTGATTTTGGTAAAGAAATCGGAATTTTACAAACATCAGCACAAATAACAAAGCATTATACCTCTCAAGAATTAATAGGCAAATCCATAGTCGGCTAAAGAATATTACTGGCTTCTTATCTCAATTTTTATTAGTAGGGTTTCCTGATATCTAATAATGATATATGTTTAGTCACGATTGATCCTAAAGTACCTAATGGTCAAAAATTGTGCTAAAACTTAAAACTCTCCTCAAATTAATCGTATTCATTAGTATATTTTTGTTTATTTATATTTTGCAATGGCAAAGTCCTAAAGTAAATAATGAGGTAACTGAAGATATAGGAAAGTGTTTATATAAAAGCAATTATAAGAGTCTCGAAATTAATTCTTTAGAAATGGTATTTAATATTTCCTATATCCCGAATGCTCCAAGAAATTGTTTTAATCCATCTTTTCCTATTATTCATATTAAGCTTAAGCAAGTGTTAGCAACGGAAGTCAAATGATACAGAGCAACGGATAAAAATTGATACAGTATTAATAGTGTATCCTCCTGGTCAGGAGGTAAAAAAGAATGTTAATACTGGAGCAAATAATGGAAATAAAGATTTTACACAAACAAGGTAAGAGCCTAAGAACTATAGCAGGAGAAGTAGGTGTATCAGTAAATACGGTAC
>DYDT01000111.1 GCA_020404485.1 Rickettsia endosymbiont of Diachasma alloeum
TAATCCTTCATCAAAACTATCATATTCTCTAATCCCCTTTATTACTGCATCTCTATAAGCTAAATGTTCTTTCTTAAACTTTGTCTTATTCTTTAATTCATCTTGTGCTTTAGACGTTCTCGTA
Source organism: Rickettsia endosymbiont of Diachasma alloeum (assembly GCA_020404485.1). Lineage (GTDB taxonomy): Bacteria > Pseudomonadota > Alphaproteobacteria > Rickettsiales > Rickettsiaceae > Rickettsia. Next base: position 125 of record DYDT01000111.1, read on the forward strand.
TAACTTCGTATAATGTATGCTATACGAAGTTATTACGATTTAAAAAATTACTTAAGAAAAATCATTAAGCAGTTTAAGGATCTCAGATGTGCTATAACTACAGCTATATCTAAAACCTTTCCGTGTTAGCTATATCTAAAAAATTTTAATCTTATTAATTAAAATATATTATTTATATGAATATTGATAAATTTACTGCACATGCTAAATCAATAATAACAAGCAGTCAATCTATTGCTGCTAAAAATGATCATCAACAAATATTACCTTTGCACTTATTGGCTAGTCTTTTTAATGAAGATACGGGAATTATTAGAACGCTTATTAGTAATAGCGGAGGTAACTTAAATATTTTAGCTGATCAAGTACAGGTAGAATTAAATAAAATTCCAAAAGTGCAAGTTGATGGTGGAGGACCAGTTTACTCTTCTGCCGAACTTCTTAAAGTTTTAGAAAAAGCTAATAGCCTTGCTAAAGATAATGGGGATAGCTTTGTTACGATTGAGCGTATTTTGGAAGCTTTAAGCTTTGATAGTACTATAGCCGGTAAAATTTTAACCGGTAATGGGATTAAGAGCAGAAAACTAGCAGCTAGTATTTTACAGCTTCGTAAAGGTAAAAAAGCTAATACTGAATCAGCAGAAAATAGTTATGATGCTCTAAAAAAATATGGCAGAGATATAACTGAGCTTGCTGAAAGTGGTAAGCTTGACCCAATAATTGGACGTGATGAAGAAATCAGAAGAACAGTGCAAGTATTATCTCGTCGTATGAAAAATAATCCTGTACTGATCGGTGAGCCTGGTGTTGGTAAAACTGCGATAATCGAAGGGTTAGCACAACGAATATTTAGCAAAGATGTGCCAGAAACTCTTATTAATTGTCGTATTATCGAGCTTGATATAGGAGCATTAATTGCGGGGGCTAAATATCGAGGTGAGTTTGAAGAGAGGCTTAAGGCAGTGCTTGGGGAAATAAAAGAGTCAAGCGGTGAAATTATTTTATTTATCGATGAATTACATTTATTAGTTGGTACAGGTAAAACTGATGGAGCTATGGATGCATCAAACTTGTTAAAGCCTATGCTTGCTCGTGGTGAACTACATTGTATCGGGGCTACCACTTTAGATGAGTACCGCAAATATATTGAGAAAGACGCCGCACTTGCTCGCCGCTTCCAACCTGTTTATGTTAACGAGCCGACAGTAGAAGATACTATATCGATACTTAGAGGTATTAAGGAAAAATACGAGCTGCATCATGCCGTACGTATTTCTGATAGTGCGATAGTTGCGGCAGCGACTCTATCTAACCGCTATATTACAGATCGTTTTCTACCTGATAAAGCTATTGATTTAATCGATGAAGCTTGTAGCCGTATGAAAATCGAATTATCAAGTAAACCTGAAGAGCTTGACGAGCTGGATCGCCGTATTATTCAGATAAAGATAGAACTTGCAGCTTTGAAGAAAGAGAATGATGAGCATTCTAAAAAGAAAATTGAGCATCTAACCACAGAGTTAGAAAAGTTGGAATCTAAATCTTACGATATGAGCTCTAAGTGGCAAGCCGAAAAATCCAAGATTCAAGGGCAGCAAAAACTTAAAGAGGAGTTAGACCGTGCTAGAATTGATTTAGAGCGAGCAGAACGTGATGCTAATTTAGCTAAAGCTAGTGAATTAAAATATGGAATCATTCCTGAGATTATGAAAAAAATTCAGGAAGTAGAAAATAGCGATAATAAAGGATTATTAAAAGAAGTCGTATCGGAAAGCGATATTGCAAGCATCATTTCCCGTATTACCGGTATTCCAATTGATACGATGCTATCAAGTGAGCGTGAACGTTTGCTTGTGATGGAGCAAAAATTACGTGAGTCAGTAATAGGACAGGATGAGGCAATTAAAAGCGTTAGTGATGCCGTTAGAAGATCGCGTGCAGGGATTCAGGATATTAACCGCCCACTTGGCTCGTTCTTGTTTTTAGGTCCGACAGGGGTTGGTAAAACTGAGCTGACTAAGGCTTTAGCGGGCTTTCTTTTCGATGATCGTAACGCAATCTTGCGTATTGATATGTCGGAATATATGGAAAAGCACGCTATTTCACGGCTTATAGGAGCACCTCCAGGTTATGTTGGTTATGATCAAGGCGGAGTACTAACTGAAGCCGTAAGACGCCGACCTTATCAAGTCATATTATTTGATGAAGTGGAAAAAGCCCATCCCGATATTTTTAATATTATGCTGCAAATCCTAGATGAGGGAAGACTTACCGATAGTCAGGGTATCACAGTTGATTTTAAGAATACTATCATTGTGCTAACATCTAATTTAGGTGCTGAAATACTCGTCAACCAAAAAGAGAATGAGGATACTTATAAGGTAAAAGATGAGGTTATGGAATATGTGAAAGCTGTATTCAAGCCGGAATTTTTAAATAGACTAGATGAAATTATACTGTTCCATAGATTAAACCAAAGTAATATTCACGATATAGTCAAAATTCAGCTAGAAAGCTTAAAGAAAATTTTATTAGCTCAAAATATTACTTTAGAATTTGATGAACCGGCTTTAAACTATCTAGCTGAAAAAGGTTATGATCCAAGCTTTGGAGCAAGACCTTTAAAACGACTCATTCAGCGTGAAATACAAAATAACTTAGCTAAAATGATTTTAGCAGGTGAGGTAAGTAGCGGAAAAGTAGTAAAAATAACTGCAAAAAAAGAAGAGCTGATTATAAAATTGTTTTTGAAATAGTTAAAGCTATTTCGGGGTTTCAAAGCCCTTTATCTGTAGAAGTCAAGATTTGATCTTACAGTACACTATAAATTTTATATCTGAATATCTAATAAATTATTACTGTCAGAAGAGTATTCAAGATATAAGATTTCATTATTTTTTTCAACAGCTAATTTCTTACTATCATTGAAAGTTTTCATAGGAGTTTTACCATAACAATATTTACCAGAA
>DYDT01000112.1 GCA_020404485.1 Rickettsia endosymbiont of Diachasma alloeum
CTCATATTCTGTCATAGTCATCCTATAAAATAAGTCCTCTTTACTTATTTTATACAGAGTGACTATGACTATTTCAAACTAAAGTTTCTCCACCTGAAGGTGGAGGTTTGAACCATCAGATGGATAATAAATACAATTTTTGATTGTAAAAACCAGTTGTATTTATGTTTATTAATTACTGGATTCCTGCTTTCGCAGGAATGACACCGGAGTCATACAGCAACCTAGGTCAAGCAACTAGATGACACCGAAAACGTTTTTCGATTTAACTTTCTTCCTCTAATAATTCAGAATTCAAATCGTCTATTATTTTTTCTGCTTCTTCTAAGTATTGAGGGGATTTTTTCATTGCATTAAAGCTTTTTATAATCCTTTCCTGCTCAAATTTAGATTGAAGATTATCAAGTTCATGTATAATAGCTTGACGAATAAAAGCTGTTCTAGATAACCCTAGCTTTTTAGCAACCTCATTACTTGCTTTAGCTATATCATCAGGTATAAGTAATAGATAAATTTGTCATATCAAATTCTATATTTAATTGAAATATCTAATCTTTTTTAGTGCTATCATCCTCTTTCATGCCATCTTTGAAAGCTTTTAAACCTTTGGCAAGGTCGGACATAACTTGCGGTAATTTACCAGCACCAAATAATACAAAAATAATTAATAGAATTATTAATAAATGGCTGAAGCTCATTCCCATAGTATTTCTTGCTATATAAGTTAAAATTTTATTATATTATATATTAAAAATCTAATCCAGAGCAAAAATGTTCACTAAAAAACAATTCTCAGAATTCTTTGTTACTTTCTTTTATATCGGAAAAATAAAATACTGCCCGGGTACTTTTGGCTCTCTTGCCGCTTTTCCTTTATGTTACGCTATAATGTATTTTATTGTTGATAATAAGATAATTATCCCTTTTGCAAACCTTACGCTTAATGAAGCCCAGCTTGTCAGTGTGGTCATTATAGCCTCTTTTATATGTTTGTTGCTTCTAATACTCGGTACATATTTTACTAAAATATACTTAAACTATACGGATTCCAAAGACCCAAAAGAGGTAGTAATTGATGAGGTGGTAGGGCAAATGCTAACTGTTATTTTGGTATTTTTCTCAGTAGTTTTTGCAAATGAATCAAATCTAGTAAAGTATTTTAGTACTTTAAAAGTTAGTATAATATTGCTTTTTATACTACCTTTTTGCTTATTCCGATTTTTTGACATAATAAAACCTTGGCCTATTAATTGGCTTGATAAAAATATTAAAGGTAGCCTTGGGGTTATGGTTGATGATCTAGCTGCTGCAATCTTTGCCGCAGTAATACAATATGCGATTGTATTTGTGTTAATTGATAAAACCTATTGAAGCTTGATGTTAAAAGTATGTTATAATTAATTTATGATTAATTAAGGAGTAAATCATGTATTACTATTATCAAAATTCAAAAATATTTCGATTATGTAATTTAACAAACAGGTTTAAACTGATCTGTCAACACTTTTCCGGACAGTTGTTCATGCACATTGTTGTATTTCTTCATATTTTACTGGTGATAGATAGTCATTAGAAGAATGCATTCGAGTCTTTTGCAATGATTGGGTAAATTTTTGTTGAGCCTATATTAGAAGTAATTAAAAATATAGGTAACAGAAATGCAAATAGAGAAGAATAAAAAAATAAATGAAGCAATAGATTTGCTGATAGAAGGCGGAGTAGA
>DYDT01000113.1 GCA_020404485.1 Rickettsia endosymbiont of Diachasma alloeum
CCAAAAAATGGTCTATGCCTATCCCCAATTGGAATGAAGCTATGGCTCATTTTATGATCAAATTTGATGGTAGAATTTAATGGTTCACGAAATTTACACAATTGATGAGACAGAGCCGGCTGTTCTTTCAACAGCTAGCTTATCTACACTTCGTGGCGCACTAAGATCAAATCTTGACTCCTACAATTAAAAAGCGCTATGGTGAGCCTGTTCACCTAATATTTCTGTATTGGAATCAGACGTATTATATCCAACTGTTATTAGTTTAAAAATCTCCCTACCATCTGGTAATATCATTACTTTACTAAAATCATCCATCTGTTTATTAACATGCTGCATATCAATCCCTGATTTAGGTATTTTAACATGTTTTATTAAGGCCGCGATTTCATGTACTTTATTCTTAAAAGATATAGGCAAAGAAAATACACATTCTTTATTAGCAACTCTAACATCATTTAATTCTTGAGCTAATGAAAACATAAAGCTTGCTATATCATTATCCTGTTTTACACCAATACCCTGCCCAAAACATGCATATAAGGAGAATGGGGCTTTTTTATGTCCTAAGCATAAAGCAATCCAAAAATCTTTAGCTGCTAGCACTCCTGCACCATCAATTTTTGTTTGGGATTCATTATAATAATTTTCTGCAAGTTTATACCAGTACTCTGCCGTAGTATTTGTATCAGCGTTATTTTTCTTTTTAAATATATTTTTAAACATATTATGCTCCTCTTCTATAATTTAATAAATTTAAATACTCCATTTTTGAGTCTTGTTACCTGTTTTACCTAAACCTTTGTTATGATCGTTTTTCTTAGCTTTGTTCTGTTTTTCTTCTTGACCTGCCTGCGTATCTGTTCTTGAATTATTTTGCCCTCTATCTTTGTTTTGTTCAAAATTTTTTTTGATTTTACCAGCTTGATCTAAAGCTTCAGTTGAGAGTTTAACATTGTCAGGATGTACTTCATGTATACTCTCAAAAACTTTTGCTTGATCAACCCAAAAACTTTTTATATCTGGTTTTTTGGCTAATTCCAAACCCTGTCCAATTTTTATTGCTTCCTTTTTTCTCTCATCATAATGTTTTGCTGTTTCTGTAATTTTATTGTTTGCTACTTCTTGTTGTGCTATGTGGACATCTTTTTTCTGCTTTAAAAATATAATTTTTTCAGCGTGTGTTGAATGATTAACATTTTGTATCTCTTTATCTATTTTTTCTATTTCAGTTGAATGGTGTCTATGCTCATTGTGGGCAACAATTCTAGCATTATGAATTTTTGCCCATTTCTCCTTTTCTTCCTCTATATCTTTGGGTGTACGAGCTAATTGTTGCCTTAATTCTTGACTAATCTCTCTGCCCGATTTAGTATCCTTTAATGCTGCATCTAAATTTGTATTACGATCTTCCTGTTGCTTTAAATATTCTGTACTTATCGCATCAAAACTACTATACACAGCTTGCGTTTCCATAAACCTTAACATTTCTTCTTTCCAAGCTTGTACTTGAGCAGCTTCATCAGTAATGCGTTGATTTTCAGACAAGATATTCGCTATTAGACTATTTTTTTCCTCTTTTTCTTTTGCGATAATAGATGCGATTAAATCTTTTAGCTCTTTTGCAATCTCGGGGTCTACCCCTTCAGTTGATATAGATGCGGCACTAGATTTTAATTGCTGTATTTCTGTTGGATTAAAAGCGTTAATACGACCTATTATTTTGTGAATTACATTTTTTACTTGTGCACCACTATATAATTGTGTGCTTATCTCATCGTTATTTACATTTTTATTATCTTGTCCATCTTTACTCATAAAACCTCCTTTATATTTTAATTTCTTGTTGCTAAAATGCTTTACTACTTCTTTATTACTTAACTTTATCTATACAAAAATGTTAATTGTACAGAGTAACTCTGTCAATTCTTTTTATCTTTCTTTTTTGTTTTTTAGGGATAAATAGACACTTTTCTGATGATAAGCTCCAACATCATCAGGTTTTAACTCTATCGCCTTATCGTATGTAGCAATAGCTTCTGCATATCTTTCAAGATTACCAAGGGCAATACCTTTATTGTTATAAGCAGCTGCATAATCAGGCTTTAGCTCTATCGCCTTATCGTATGCTACAATTGCTTCTTCATATCTTTCACTCTCCAATAAATTATATGCCGACTTTTCATAGATATAAGTGTTTTTATGTGTTACTTTGAGATGTGATATCTTAGAATATATTGCTAATGCCTCTTCCTCCCTTGCAAGTTCATCTAATATGTACCATTTACCTAAATATGCATCTGCACATTGTGAGTTTAATTCTATCACTTTGTCATATGCTTCTAGTGCCTCTTCATACTTAAGCAATTTGTCTTGAATTGAAGCCTTGCTGAGATATTTATCAATATCATTTAAACGCTAATTTAGGATAAGGGATAGATAAAAAGGTTAGAGATAAAGGGTTTCAAGGTGAAGCATGTTGAGTTATGATAGATTTTTTAATAAAAGATCAGTAACTCAACATGAAAAAA
>DYDT01000114.1 GCA_020404485.1 Rickettsia endosymbiont of Diachasma alloeum
ACTTAATGCAATGATAGCTTTAGGTAAAGCGGAATATTTTGCTTAAAACTATATTAATTTTTAGTTTTTTATAGTTTTAAGCTATTTCTTTCCTTTATCTCTATCCACGCAACAATGCCACCACGGGATGACAAAACAAAACTTTAAATAAGTCAATCTGATTTTGTAAGTCTTATTTAATGGATTAATAGTAGAGAAATACCAAAATGATAAGTATAGCTATTTATATAATAGTTCAGTGAGTAGATAGCAGTTTATAAAAATCAACCGCCAAGAAAAGCGATCCGGTTATTATGATATTTGCTTTATTATCGCCGTTTATTTTTTTTATGTCCATAATTGCTTCTTCAAGGCTTTCACTAGCAGTAAAATCGATACCGATTTTATTTGCCTCTAAAGCTATTGTTTCTGCATTATAGCTTAATACTTCAGATAAAACTTTAACACTATAACCTTTAATTGCCCAATCTTTAAAGTAAGCACAAAACTCTTCTATATTGCGGTTTTTAGTCATGCCGAGTATTAAATATATCGGTGATTTTAAATTATCATGAATCCACGCTGTTAAGGCTTGTGCTCCACTGTTATTATGAGCTCCATCCACCCAAATTTGTACGTTATCACCTATTAATCTAGAATATTTTTGCGGATTAATCTTCTCGATTCTAGCAAACCAAATAGTATTTTGTAGACCTTTAGCAATAGCCTCATTATTAATATTAAATTGCTTATTAATAAGGCTTATTAGTGCAATAACGCTCGCTGCATTGATTAATTGATGATCACCGGCTAAAGAGGGAGCAGGAAATTCATGTATAAAATTTCGTGATGAGTAAATAAATCCATTATCCGTTTTCTGTATGCCGAAATCATACTCATAACAAAAGGTGGGGACTGCTAAATTTTCCGCCTTTGCAAATAATATTTCATGAACTTCGGGAACTTGCACGCTTATAACACAAGGCACGCCCTGCTTCATAATACCAGCTTTTTCAAAAGCTATTAACGGCAAGGTTGACCCTAGCATATGCATATGATCATATGAGATGGGAGTAACTAACGTAATTAATGGCTGATCTATAACATTTGTTGCATCTAACCTACCACCCAACCCTGTTTCTAAAATTAATATATCAGCTTTATTACTCGCAAATGCTAGAAAAGCTGCAGCCGTAGTTCCTTCAAAAAAGCTAGGTTCAATATTGAACTTCTCACATACTACCCTCACCTGCTCACAAACTTGCCATAATTCATTATCTGAGATTTTCTCGCCTGCTACTATAATTCGCTCGTTAAACTCTAATAAATGCGGAGAAGTATAGCAATGTACTTTATAGCCGGCAGTCGCAAAAATGCTTTTTAGCATAGCACTGCTTGAGCCTTTGCCATTCGTACCTGCTATATGTATTACAGGAGGAAGCCTTAAGTGAGGATCACCTAAAGCTTTTAAAAGACTATTTATATTTTCAAGGTCGTATTTAATTTGATTTTTCCAGCTTGGTTTTGGTACTGGAAAATGCGGCATAAACATTTTTATTGGTTTTTTTATGAACAATAGAGTTATATAAGACTTTAATGGGTTATAACAGAAAAAGATTCTTTAATACTTAACCCACCAAAACAGACGTCTTAAAATAGCTAATTTTTCAATTTTATCTAATATGTTTAGCTTTTGGCTTCACCACATTAATAAGCCCAATTAGTAATATTGATTTTATAATACCTGGTATTATAAAAGGTAACACACCGCCATAAAATGCACCGCTTGCTCCTATTAATTTAGTAAGCCACATCCAACCTAAGCTCATAATAATAATATTACCGATTAAACATAATGATATTTGATTTAACAATTTATTAGAAGTAAAAATTTTATCTTTTAAGCTTGCCATAACATATACAGCAATTAAAAAGCCTGCTAAATATCCGGCTGTAGGACCAAATAATATATAAGCTCCGCTGGAAAATTCTCCGAATACCGGCACTCCTATTACGCCAAGAGTTATATAAGATAATATAGTTAAAGGAGCTGTAGTTTTATTATAAGTAAGTCCGATAAACATAACCGCAACGGTTTGCAATGAAATAAATATAGGTTTCATAGGTATTATTATTTGTGAACAAATTGCAAGTAATGCTACTCCTAAAGCTATTTCAATTGCTTGCCTTTTAACTATTGGAAAAGAGATTGAACTAAGCTGCATAAGCTACCTCATATTTTATTTTTAAGTAAATAACTAAATAGAGCGATGTAAGTTCCTTGTCAATAAACAAAAATAACTAATTTTAATTTTCTTCCACAGAATCTAACTCAACCACTACCGGCTGAGAGCCGGTAGGTTGATGGTAGGCACTGGAAGTGCCTTAGAATTTAAGCTAAAGCTTATTCCAATCTAATGTTAGAAATAGCAGTTGGTTTATGAGC
>DYDT01000115.1 GCA_020404485.1 Rickettsia endosymbiont of Diachasma alloeum
CCATCTTCAGCAAATAGTTCTTTAAACGGTAATAAAAAAGTCTCTAAGGCAGCAAATGCATCACTCATTTGACTACCTTTGATTTTGTTAAAACAGTAACAGGGAATTTATAATCCTTATTAACGTATATTTTAATCGGAGTACCTTGATTAATCGTTGTAGTAGGTTTAAATTGCTGCTGAGTTATCATATTTTGTACAGTATTAGTAATATCCGTAAACGCTTGTGTAGAAGTTTGCTGTGCTTGAGTTGGATTTGACGCTATAGAAGTACTAGTAAGCAAGCTTGAAGCAGCTGTATTAACCGCTTGTACTAATGTAGCTAGCCTTTGTTCAGGGGTATTTGCCGAAGAAGCATTTTGGGCAGTTGTACAGGCTTGGGTCATTGTAGTATAAGCAGTAGATGTTTTATCAGTAATGGCAGCTAAAACATTTGTACAAATTGTAACTATTCTTGTATTTGGATCCACACTAGTATTTTGGGAAATTGTTTGAGCAGTATTTAATAACTGAGTAGCAATAGCACTATTAGTAGCAGCAGCTTGTGAGTTTATAGGCGGAGGTACTAACTTATCAAGAACTTTAGCAATTCCTATATTGAAAGCAGACTGTAAGACTGAGTTAGCAAACTGTTCCTTATATTTATTATCTACCCTTCCTTGTACCCCAGGTCTTCCTAAATTATCGACTGCAGGGGAATCAAATGCTATAGTATAGCCATTAGTTAAATCTATTCTATCCCATATTACAGAAACTCTACCGTAGCTATCTGCTGAAGTTGAAGTTGCATATTTACCAAACACTTTTGATCCTTTTGGTATTAATATTATCTTATCTTTTTCAGAATATACATCTCTGCTAATAATAGCTCTTATTTCGCCACCAAGATCGCTATTTATGGCTGTTTCAAGTACTGCCTCAATTAATTTACCACGCCCTAAGATTAAAGACATGTCACCACGATCTTTAAATACTGCATCCGCAGCAACTTGTTCTGCTGTTTTCTTAGGTTCTACACCGCTAACTAGCACGATAGATGATGTCCTTTTAGCTTGTTTACGCTTTTTTTCTTCATCACTTTCAACTAAAGGTCCGTTCGTCGAAGGTAATGAAATAGGAGGAGCTGGAAGTGTTTTTGACTTATCCGCTTCTACCGGTGTAGTTGGAGGTAAAACTGGCGGTACTTCCACTGCAGGAGGGGCAGGTGGAGGCGGTGGAGCAGTTGGTGTTTCAAGCTTTGGTGGATTCGGTAATTTAGGTATTTCAGGTACGTTATCTGAATTATCTTCAACAGGTTTAACAATATTGCTAGGTATATTAGTATTTTGAATTTCTTCTTTTTTAGGAGCAAAGAAAAGAGAATAAAAAATATATATAAGAATACCGCAAATTACAACTACGATAGCGATACTTTTATTAAAACTCACTGAAACTTTTGATAATTCTTTTTGAACTTCAGGTGTATCTGCTCCTGATAAAGAACTATTATTGTTTTGCTCTTCGGCCATATTTAAATTATATTATAGTTATTTATTGTCATCCCGTGGCTTGACCACGGGATCTTTTATCACAAGCTGTGTCCTGAGATCCCGCAGTAAAGCTGCGGGATGACAAACTAGTACCTTGCCATGTAATTACTATTTGTTCTATTCTTAGAATAGTCAAATTTAATTACATATACTAACTCTTTCTCATGTCCTTCCATCAATTCAACAGAAGAAATATCAAATTCATATGTTCTTTTGTTAGTTATGATAGTCATGTTGGTACGAATATATTTCTCAAGAGGTTTTATAAATAAACGATTACCAATAGGAGTTAGTTTCCACGCATAAGCATCTCCAAGAATGATATTTTGAACTTCTTCATTTTTAGCAAATTCTATATGTGCTTGAAAACCAAAATGCAGCGTTAATAAATAAACTTCATTAGGATTGTATATATATGTTTGTATCCTATTGTCCCTAGTTATAGATAAATCATCCAAATAATTATTGCTGATATTGTTACATGGATCATTTTCTAAAAGTGGACAGTCAGCATTAGCTATTAAGCCACTTAAGTATATAAAAATTAAAAAACAAAATCTAACTATTATCATCGTCTACCCTATATCCGTTAACTTGCAATCCTACAGGATTTATATCAAGTTCTGAATCTGTTAATTGCATTGGTACGTAAGCATAACTTACTACTGCTATTTTATTATAAACTGTTTGATTTCCTGTTGCTTCATTTACGGAAAATCTAACTATATATTTGTCCGAGGCAATTTTTGACCACGACTTTACTACTAAATAAGTCGTATTGTTTTCCTGATACTTTAAACTTGGATCGTTGTTCTTATCTCTTATATATCCAAGATAACCATAAAAAACATTACTCGTTGAAAGTAATCTTATAGTAGTACGTGCCAAGGTAGTAAAATCAACAAAATTATATGTTTCTCTTGCATTTATATATTTTTTTATAAAATATCTTGTAAGAGACTCATCTGCAGTAAGCACCGGTGATGAAATAGGCTTTACTACTGATGCACGACCAGTAGTATCATCAAGTTGGATGACAAAAGGATCAAACTGTTTAGATTTTACTACAAAAGCTATTACTAAAGTAGATATTACCATAAAAATTGATAATATTATCAATAATATTATTAATAAGTTACGTTGAACAATTAGCTTATCAGCACGTTCTTCATACCAATTTTGAGTTATCTTTAGCGGATTTGCTTGGTTTTGCTCGCTCTTTGCATCATTTTGTGCTTTATCACTTGATTTAAAGAAGCCGAATATATTATTTAACATACTTCTATTGTTATATTAAACGGTTACTAGCGAAATAAGTGTCATTGCTATATTTATGCTATATCTATTATAGAATTAACCGGTCTTCTTACACAAGGATTTATACTTAACTCTGCTTCATCATTAATTTCAGCTGCAACACACGGGCTTTTAATTTCGTAAGGTGCTGAGGGTGTACATGATAATAATTGTGAAAGCATAATTAATAATACCCCAAACTTGAATAATTTTAACATTTAACATCTTAAATATAATAGTGGTTTATTTTATTACTTGTTTAAATTAGCTTAGTATATAATTGTTCACAAGTATTTTTTACAAAAATTGATTTTCAGTGTAAAAAAATATTAAAAAGATTGTAAACAGTGCTATATAACAATAATATTGATACAATATTATTACCATCAATAACTATTGTTGTATAATTTAAATTTATAAATTATTTATTTTAACTTTAAAATTAAGTAGTATTTTGGTATTGTAGCAACAATATAAAGTTATTTTATAACTTAAATAATACTAAATTAACAAATGATAATTATATTAAAATAATTATGCTAAGGTTATGGAAATAAAAATACTCATCAATTACTAAATAATTATGGATCCAGTACTTAGTGCCGTACAAGAATATGTTAAATCTGGCGAATATTTTAGTGATGCAAGAAAATGGTACAGCTTTAAATATGTAGTGCCGTTAAGTAGTAGATCCCTTTTACTTTTAGCATGTGCAACATTTACGTTATTACTTACTATAATTTGTATAAATATTGATGTGTTATTACCTATAAAAGAAAAAATAAGTTACTTGATAAAATCTAGTACCGAGAAACAAGCTACTATTACTAACACTAAAGAATCTGCATTACGCGATCCTTATGGTTCTGTTGCTAATATTATGCTCAAAAATTATGTGCTACAGCGAGAAGAATATAATTATGATTTATTAAAACAACAATTTGTCTTTATTAAAAATAGTTCTACAAGTATTGTTTATATGCAATTTGCTAATTTTATGAATATCGATAACCCACTATCACCGGTTATGCGATATCAAAAATTATATAGGCGTTCAATTAATATAACATCAATTCAAAATATAAATAATAATGAAGTAGTTGTTACTTTTGAGTCATTAGCTAAAAATAGTGCAGGGGAAGTTTTAGAAAATATGTTATGGGAAGCAAAAATAGGTTATATAATGGATTCTATCGGTGCAAATCTTTCGCCTAATGCTCCATTTAACTTTACTGTTACCAGTTATAAGCTAAAATTATTAAAAGATAAAAACCAGAAATAATATGAAGCGATTAATAATATTTTTTACAATAATATTTTTTACATTAAATATATTTGCTATTAGAGAATCAAGACCTTTAGGACAAGATTCCCGTTTAAGAGTTATGGTTTATAACCCTGATGATGTTTTTAAATTTATAGGATATTACGGCTATCAAGCAAGTATAGAGCTTGCAAGCGATGAAGAAATAGTAAGTATTTCTATGGGCGATACTACCTCATGGCAAATAGTACCTGCGGGTCATAGGATTTTTATTAAACCTATGGAGCAGGATGCCACCACTAATATGACCTTAATTACTAATAAACGAACATATTTCTTTGAACTATACGCTGCTGAGACTCTTGATATGCGTGATCCAGAAATGGTTTTTAACGTAAAATTCCTTTATCCAGATGATGATAATGATAATGCTGGTGGTCACATGCAAACTTATATTGCCTCTTCAGCAAGCCCTGATCTTAATCATCCAGAAAAATATAACTTTAACTATTATATTAGCGGTAGTGAAGAAATAGCTCCTATCAAAATTTTTGACGATGGCGAATTCACCTATCTACAATTTAGAGATAAAAATTCTGAAATTCCTGGTATTTTTGCTGTAGATGATTCATTGCGTGAGTCTCTAGTAAATTATCGCCTCGCTCCAGATAATCCTAATTTAGTTATTCTTGAACAAGTGTTCCCAAAGCTTGCTGTCCGTAAAGGTAAAAAGATTACTTGTATATTCAATGAATCTTTTAGAGCATACTAATACTCGATCAACTTGAAAAATTGGCTGCGTCGTCTTTGTAAGTCCTCGGCTGCTCACGTATTAAGTATACGCTCCGCACCTCGGCTTACAGTCTCCTTGCTCTTTTTCAAGTTGATCTTCGTATTATTCTTCACTTAGCTATATACATATGTCCCACTTAATATATTTCTTTGCTTTGATATTGCTGACTTCGGGTTTGTTTATAATGCTTACAAGCCATAATTATATTCATAAGGTTATTGGGCTTGGGGTTTTTCAAGGTTCAGTATTAGTTTTTTATTTAGCTTTGGGTAAAGTTAAAACAGGTATTGTACCTATTATGCAAGAAAGCGTAACTACCTACACCAGCCCATTGCCTCACGTATTGATGCTAACAGCTATAGTAGTAGGTTTTGCAACACTTAGCGTAGCTTTAAGTTTCATACATCAAATTTATAAACATTTTGGTACAATATCAGAAAACGAAATTAGTTTTGATAAATAGATATATTTCTAGTATGTTATTTATGCACTGTCATCCCGTGATTTATTCACGAGATCTAGTTAAAAATACTAATTTTATTCACGAGATCTAGTTAAAAATACTAATTTTATTATTTCCTGGATCTTAGTTCCCAAGCCACGCAATGATACCAAATTAGTTTTGAACAAATAATCATGATCCTAGCAAACCATTTCCCAATCTTACAGATTCTATTCCCATTTGCAGGTGCGTTACTTGCGACGATATTTTTTCGTTTTATTTTATTAACTCGAATCATTACTATCTGCTCTATTTTAGCAAGTTTTGTAATTAGCATTTACGGGTATTCTATTGTAAAAAATACCGAAATTTCTTACGTGATGGGAGGGTGGGCTTCGTCTATCGGAATTGAGTATTATTTAACCTCCTTAAATCAAGCTATTATTATTTACCTTAATTTGGTTTTATTATTTTTTCTAATTTTTTGCTACAACATCACTCACCAAACTGTCCTAAAATATATTAACAGTAATAGAAGAGCTTTATTTTATGCTATATTGCTGTTTGCTCATATGGGCTATTTAGGAATGGTTAGTACTAATGATTTTTTTAATTTATATGTATTTATAGATATTTCAGCACTTAGCAGCTATGTTTTGATAGCTAGCGGTGGTAAGCCAAAGGCTTTAGTTGGTGCTCTTGATTATTTAATAATGGGTAGCATAGGTGCAACCTTAATTCTTATAGCTATAGGGTTTCTATTAAGTATTACCGGTAGTTTAAATATGCTAGATGTAGCCGGATTTTTACAAAAATATTCTAATTCGAATATAGTAACTTTATCTATAGGGTTTTTCTTAATAGGGATTATTTTAAAAACTGCCTTTTTTCCTATGCATTTTTGGATGATGAGAGCTTATAGCACCACTGCTTCGGTGATTTTAGTATATTTGGCAGGAATTTCGACCATAATAGGCGTATATATAATATATAAATTTACCTATCTTGTTATAAGCTATGAAACGATTAAAGTAGCAATGAACAGCTTTATAAGACCTATTGCTTTAGCTACTCTTATCATAGCTCCGTATTTTGCTTATAGAGCTGAGAGTTTTAAAAAAATTATAGTATATTCGTGTATTACTCAAATAGGTTATGTATTTTTGTTATATGTTACCGATAACGGTATGAAAATTTTACCATGCTTATTGATTGTAGATAGTATAAATAAAATAGCTCTTTTTCTTATTGCTGCTTATAAAGAAGCATATCAGAAAAAACCAAATCAAATTTTGGTAATAATAGCTGTAATTTGTAGCAGCGGCTTGCCAATTAGTCCGTTATTTTTTGTTAAGGTAAATATTCTAGAATTATTTTTAAAGCAAAATCTATTGTTAGATTTTATAATAATTTTACTAAGCTCGGTAGGATCGTTATTCTATCACTATAAAATGATAAAAATTTTACTCTTACAAAAGCAAGAATCCAACTAAAAATATTAAAGTACTATGAAGCAACATATTTTAAAAAAAGCAAAAGCAGCAACTATCAGACTTTGAAAGCTTGCTAAAGACTTAAATCTACCAGCTTCTGAATTAGAGAAATGGTTAAGTTATAGAAATAAAAAGAGAAAACAAATACAATGACTTTGATAACTAATAAAAGCATAATAATATGCTAGCACAATTTACCACTACGAATCTTTTGATTCTATCAACTTTACTAGTTGGTATGCTGAATTTAACTAGTCCTTTTGTGACTAAAGAAGATAGTTTCACACGTAATTTTTTACTTATTGCTATCGGGATTTTTTTCTTTAGTAATGTTCTGATTATTGATTTGGTGTTTCTAAAAGGCGTAAGGGCAGGGTTTAAGTGTCTTATTTTCGGTAACTATTTTATAGGCTTTCATCTCGAACCTTTAGGGCTTATTTTCTTAAGTTTAATCAGTGTTTTATGGATTTGTTCTCTGCTTTATACTCCGAAATATCTTGCTATTAATAATATAGAAAACTCGTCAAGGTTTTTATTTTTCTTCAATTTAACTATTCTTATTGGTGTTTTAATTGCTTTATCTAGCAATTTATTTACCATGTTTATTTGCTATGAGCTTTTAACTATTTCTACGGCTTTTTTAATAGGGCATACTAAAAATAATATAGTACTTACGGGATTATATAAATATTTAAAAATTTTGATGATTACTGGAATCATGTTATTTTTGCCGGCTATTATAATTATTTATGCTAAAATCGGTAATGGGGATTTCGGAACTAAAGGGCTAATGCTAGAGCATTTTTCTAAAAATCAGTCTATTCTTTTATTGCTAATGTTTATCTTTGGTATTGCAAAGACAGCGATTTTTCCCGTACATTCATGGCTTCCGGCAGCAATGGTTGCACATTATCCCGTTAGTAGTTTACTGCATGCAGTAATAGTAGTAAAAACCGGTTTATTTTGTATTTACAAAATTTTAGTATATATATTTGGCTTGTCTTATTTGCAAAAAATATTTGGACCTTTTAACTGGCTGATTTTTATTCCGATAGTCAGCATTTTTTATAGCTCATTTAAAGCTTTTGGAACGGATAATATCAAGACAATACTTGCTTATTCCACTATGAACCAATTAGGTATAGCATTGCTTAGTGCTTTTATGCTAACGCCTAAGTCCTTAGCTGCTGCAACTCTGCATTTAGTATCGCATTCTTTTACAAAGATCTGTTTATTTTATAGTATGGGAAGTATTTATAGCCTAAAGAAAGCCAATCAAGTGCAAGACTTAATAGGCACTTCAAAAGAATTCCCGCTGATTTCTTTTATAATACTAATATCGTCATTATCGTTGATTGGTATTCCAATTTTAAGCGGCTTCATAAGTAAATTCTCAATTTTACTTGCAGCAGCCGAGCAGAATCAGTTTATTGTGATGGCTGTTATAATAATTAGTAGTATATTCTCAAGTTTATATCTTATCAAAATATTAGGATTTATTTATAAATCTTCTTCTAATGAAACCTCAAATATAGCAAAGCAGCTTCCATATTCTATGCAAATAAGTATCATGATCTGCTGTGCTGCTGTAATATTCTTTTACTTCATCCAAATTCTAATCAAGAAATTTTTGGGGTATATTTAAATTTATATTTTTTTATACAAAAGTGTTGCATCGCCATAGCTAAAAAAACGCATTTGTTCTTTTATGGCGTATTTATATAGCTCGTGCATTTCTTTAAAGCCAGCAAAAGCACAGACTAGCATAAATAAAGTAGATTTTGGGAAATGAAAATTAGTAAGCAACATATCGACTATTTGAAATTTAAATCCTGGAGTTATAAAGATATCGGTTTCAAACTCACCAGAATTTACATTGCCATTTATACCAGAGCTTTCAAGAGTTCTAAGGCTTGTAGTGCCGACTGCTATAATACGTCTTTTTTCTTTTTTAGCTTTATTTATAATTGCAGCGGTTTCAGGAGTGATAGAGCAATATTCTGTATGCATTTTATGCTCGTTAATATTCTCGGTTTTAACTGGCATAAAAGTTCCTGCTCCGACATGTAGAGTTACAAACGCCACTTGCACGCCCTTTTCTTTAAGCTTATTTATTATATTGTTTGTGCAATGTAAGCCTGCCGTTGGTGCAGCAACTGAACCTTGAATATTGCTATAAACTGTTTGATAACGTTCATCGTCGCTTTTTTGTGTTTCAGGACGTTTAATATAAAGCGGTAATGGCATTTCGCCGTATTTATCTAAAAACTCAAACACCGAAATATTAGCAAGTTCAAATTTTACTTTAATCTCACCCATTTCGAGCTTTTCGGTGATAATTATTTTATGATTATCAAAATAAAACTCATCGCCTACCTTTAGCTTACGTGCAGGTTTTGCAAAAGCTGACCAATAGTCGATTGATTTAAGCCTGCCTACATCGTCGTTTGTCGCTTTCCTATTATCTTTAAGTCTTTGATTTAAGTTTATAGTGATGTTTTTGTCTAAATTTAACTTGGCTTTGATCACTTTACTGTTATTAAAAACTAATAGATCCCCTTCTTTTAAATAATCAATAATATTGTAAAATTTAGTTTTGACATATTGCTGTGTAGAAGCAATTAATAAATTTGACTCATCACGTTTGCTTACTGGATTTTGAGCAATTAGCTCTAAAGGTAAGTCAAAGTCAAAATCGGATAATTTCATGAGATTTGTGTTAAAGATTTAGAAAAATTATCACTAATTTGTTAATAAAGAACTTATAAAGTATATAAAGTTTAGCGTGGTAGAGGTGATTAGTACGATTTGCTAACCACCACGGATAAAAGACAGTATATTAATGATGCTTTTAATATGCAACAAAATTCACAAGCAGCATGAATTTAAGGGGTGGAGGCAGGTTGTTTTCGTGTTTTTCTGATTTATATAAAACTACTATCTGCTCCTGATATGCTAATATCGTCAGCTATATTTTGGTGGTCGATTATTGTAGAAGTCAAGATTTGATCTTACAGACGCTGTAAATTTTATATCTGAATGTCTGATTGATCTGTCAACACTTTTCCGGACAGTTGTTCATGCACATTGTTGTATTTCTTCATATTTTACTGGTGATAGATAGTCATTAGAAGAATGCATTCTGATACGGTTGTAAAATACCTC
>DYDT01000116.1 GCA_020404485.1 Rickettsia endosymbiont of Diachasma alloeum
CGTAAATCTTGACTATAGGCTCTCATCTGCTTTATGCCTTTATATATTTGTATATTATAATATACATCAACAATGTTGTGCATGTTAATATATATTTCCTTTCCGTGTTAGCTATATATTGAAGAACATAATATTTTACCCTTGCATTAAAGCGATTAGGAAGCTATTTTTATTTTATTGAATTTTTTATAAATAACTTAAAGGAAATAATTTATGTCGACAAACGGGCACGACAGTACTGCAAATAATAATGATACAATAGAAATACAAGAAACTGAAGTTGTACCTGTAGAGACTACGAATTCTTTACAATCGGGATTAACAAGCTTAATACCGATGGTTTTAATTTTTGCTGTTTTTTATTTCTTACTATTACGTCCGCAAGAAAAACGTCGTAAAGAGAGAGAAAAGCTAGTAAGTGAAGTTAAAAAGGGTGAAGAAGTTCTAACAAATAGTGGTATTTACGGGATCGTTACTAAAGTTAGCGAAAGCGAACCTAATATTGAAGTTGAGATAGCAAAAGATGTACGTATTAAAGTTTTAAAAAGTGCTATTGTTGATATAACTAGCCGTTCTAAAGATGTAGCAGTTAAAAAGGAAGATAATAAAAATAACAAAAAAGATAAGAAGGTAAGTGGTGCAAAATCTTCCTAAGTGGAAAATTTTCCTTTCAATTATATGTACGATTTTTGCAGTTATTTATGCTTTACCAAATTTTACACAGGTAAAGTCCAAATATCTGCCTCATGATTCAGTGAATTTAGGGCTTGACCTTAGGGGCGGAGCACATTTATTACTTGATGTTGATTTCGATACTTATCTTAATGACACTATGGAAAATTTAGCCGATACTTTACGTAAAAGCTTTCGTGAAGATAAAATCGGTTATAAAAACCTGTTAGTTAAGCAAAATAATATTCAACTAGAGCTGAGATCGCAGGACGAATTAAAGCCGTTAAAAAGAATAATTAGCAAAATTGATCCTGAGATTAATGTTGAAGCAAATGACAATAGAATAAAGCTTTCCTATAGCGAATCTAGATTAAGTGAGCTACTTAATAAAGTAGTCGATCAATCTATTGAGATTGTCAGAATGCGGGTTGATAGTACCGGTACTAAAGAGCCTATATTGCAAAAACAAGGTGATAGGCATATATTATTACAAGTTCCAGGGGAAGAAAATCCAACTTATTTAAAAAATATTTTAGGTAAAACTGCTAAGCTAACCTTTCATTTAGTTGATGAAAATGCCAATGTTGAAGAAGCGGTAAAAGGGCATGTGCCTATGGGTTCAATGCTTGTTCAAGGAGATAGAATTGGTTATTTAGTTGTAAAGAAAAAAGCTATTTTAGGTGGCGATTCATTAACAACTGCCGCTGCATCTTTTGATCAGAATTCACAAGCAGTTGTATCATTTTCCTTTAATAGTTTGGGTAGTAAATTATTTGGTGAAATTACCAAAAATAATGTGGGAAAGAACCTTGCTATAGTTTTAGATAATAAGCTACTTAGTGCTCCGACAATAAATCAACCAATTATGGGCGGTAGTGGTATAATCTCAGGTGATTTTACTGTTGAATCGGCAAATGAACTTGCATTATTGCTTCGTGCTGGCTCGCTGCCTGCACCGCTTAAGATTATCGAAGAGAGAAGTATAGGACCAAATCTTGGGGCTGATTCTATAGAATCAGGAAAAAAAGCAGGGATAATTGGTTTTGCAGCAGTTTGTATATTTATGGTATGGTCTTATGGCTTACTTGGTTTATTTGCAAATATAGCTTTAAGCCTTGCTATGCTATATGTTTTAGCATTATTGTCGCTTTTCCAAGCTACCTTAACTCTGCCAGGGATTGCTGGAATAATACTTACTATGGGTATGGCTGTTGATGCTAATGTATTGATTTACGAGCGAATACAAGAAGAGCTGAATAAAGGAACTTCCAATCTTTATGCTATTAAAACTGGTTTTGAGTCAGCTTTTGCTACTATTTTAGATTCTAACCTTACTACTTTGATTGTTGCTTTTCTGCTTTATATATTCGGAGTTGGAGCAATAAAAGGATTTGCTGTGGCATTAACAATTGGGATTATATCATCAATGTTTTCAGCAATTATTATTACTAAATTACTAATAGATATTTGGGTAAAATATTTTAAACCTAAAAAACTAGGTCTTGTATAAGATTTAAGGATATAAAAAATGCAATCAAATGTTATAAAAATTATTATTGGAGTTAGTCTATTAATAGGCGTTGGAGCATTATATTTATTATTATCTTTAAAGACTCCTGATAAACCTCTTGCCGGTCAGGTAAATATTTATGAAGATAACGCAGAAATCGGTGGTGACTTTGAATTAATAGATCAAAATGGTGAACTATTTAACAGTGATGAATTAAAGGATAAATTAAGCCTTATATATTTTGGATTTACTAGCTGTCCTGATATATGCCCAACTTCTTTAAATAAAATAACAAAAGCAGTGGAAATTTTAAGCGAAAATAAGATAGATATAGTACCGGTTTTTATTACTATTGATTCAAGCCGTGATACTCCAGCAGTATTAAAAGAATATTTAAAACATTTTCATCCTAAATTTATTGGACTTACAGGTAATGAGAAGCAAATAAGGGAAGTAGCAGATAAGTTTAAGGTTTATTATGCTAAGGTTGCTAGTGAAAGTGATAATAACCAAGATTATATATTAGATCATTCTTCTTTTACTTATTTAATGGATAAAAATGGAAAATATTTAAAGCATTTTTATTTAGACTCTGCTCCTAAAGAAATTATGGAATTTTTAAAAAGTAACTGATGAATAATTATTTACTGGTAGCATATATATTTACCTTTTTAAGTTTGGGAGTATTGTTAGTTAGTAGCTTTACAAGTTATAAGAAAGAGAAAAAAAATATTGATGCAAAAAGGAGCACAAAATAGGTTAATAACTATCATTATTTGCTTTTGTTCAGCAGTAATCGGAGTTAGTATAATACTTTATAATTTAGAAAAAAGTATAGTATTTTTCGTGCCGCCATCAAAGATTAATGAAGTAGAGCAGGGGAAAGAGCTAAGAGTTGGCGGGCTAGTTAAAGAAGATTCAATAAATAAAATTGCGGCTAATAAAATAAGTTTTGTTATTACGGATAATATTAAAGATTTAGAAATATTATATCAAGGGGTGTTACCTGCTTTGTTTAGAGAGGGGCAAGGAATCATTGCTATTGGTAAACTATCAGACGACAAGTTTATAGCAAGGGAGTTGCTAGCAAAGCATGATGAGAATTATCGACCTCCGAATACTTAGATAGAACTTGAAAATTGGCTACGTTGTTTTTCATTTTTAATCCGCTACTATATTAAGTATACGCTGCGGTTAAAAATATCAAAACGCCTTGCTCTTTTCCAAGTTGATCTTCGTATTAAAGTGTTTGCTGTGCGTAGCACACTTGTTGTCATCTAGTCGGCTTGTCTATAGGATGACAAAATTATACCCACAACCAACAAAAAACAAAAAAAAACATGTTTATAGATAAAATTAAAGCAAAAGCAAATAACGACGAAATAAATGTAATCATTGAAATACCGATGAATAGCGGTCCGATTAAGTATGAATTCGATAAAGAATCGGGAGCGGTTTTTGTTGATCGTTTCATGCAAACCACGATGAGTTATCCATGTAATTACGGCTTTATTCCGCATACTCTTTCTAATGATGGCGATCCGGTAGATGTGCTTGTTGTATCGCATCATCCAGTAGTGCCTGGTTCAGTAATTAAGTGCCGAGCTGTTGGAGTGCTCATGATGGAAGATGAATCCGGATTTGATGAGAAAATTATTGCAGTACCAACCTCTAAGCTTGATATTACCTTTGATCATATCAAAGACTTAGATGATGTATGTGAGATGCTTAAAAAACGTATAGTTCATTTCTTTGAGCATTATAAAGATCTAGAAAAAGGTAAATGGGTTAAAGTTACCGGCTGGGAAAACAAAGCCAAAGCTGATAGCCTTATAGAGGAAGGGATAAAAAGGATTAAAGGTTAGTTTTATGTCATTCCTTGCCAAGTGCATGGGTGTCATCTCGTGGCGGCATTGTTGCGTGGTTCCGATGTCATTCTGTTGATCGCAGGAATCCAGGAAAAAAAGCATAAATACAGCAAATTTTTAAAATTAAAAGCTTAGGTTATCGCGCTTTGTACTAGATTCCTGCGATCAACGGAATGACATATAGGACATTTTTCGATCCACGCAACAATACCGCCAGGGGATGATAGGAGAAAAATCGATCCATACGGGCAACATCTTTTCTCAATGACGTTGCTTATGAAAACAATAAAATTATAAACTAGTGACATTAAACTTCTTGAAAACGTCTGCTAATAAAGAGGAATTTGCAGAAAACACTTTACCTCGCACCACAGCGTACAAGTTAGTACGTGAGGATGCGAGTCTAGGCTCGACGCCCAAATTACCATTAGAAGCAAGTTATACAGGAAGTCGATTATTTCGTTCTGGAATCGTAGTAGCATTTTTCACATTAATTTCTCGCATATTTGGGCTTGTGCGTGAACAATTTATTGCATCATTATTCGGCTCCACAACTATGGGCGATAGTATTAATGTTGCTTTTAAACTACCAAATCTATTTAGAAGAATTTTTGCCGAGGGAGCATTATCAAACGTCTTTATCCCTATTTATAATGAAAAAATGCTGATTTCTAAGAAAGCAGCTGGCAGATTTTCTGGTGAGGTCTTTACACTTTTACTACTCTCATTAATAGTTATAATAGTATTGATGCAAATATTTATGCCGCAATTAATGCTATTTATAGCTCCTGGTTTTCACGGTAAAAAAGAGAAGTTTGAGCTCACAGTATTTCTATGTCGAATCACTATACCTTACTTAATATTTGTATCACTCACAGCTTTATTAGGTGGGATTTTAAACTCAGTAAAACGCTTTGCTGCTTTTGCTTTTTCACCTGTTATCTTAAGCGTATGTGTAATACTCTGTACTTTAATGTTGGATAATTATACAGAGTCTACCATTTCAATTAGCTTATCTCTAATAATTGCTGGAATATTACAAGTCTCTTTTATGTTCGTTTGCGTTAAAAGAGCGAATTTAAGCTTTCCATTTATTTTTAAGCCAAATGATCCGGATGTAAAAAAGCTTTTAATTAATATGGGACCGGCAACCATTAGCTCAGGCGTACAGCAATTAAACCTGTTTATCTCTCAATCTATTGCTAGCTTTATTGAGGGAGCTATATCCATACTATCATATGCTGACCGAATATATCAATTTCCTTTATCAATAATAGGCACTAGCTTTTCAACTATTTTATTGCCTGAATTATCAAAAATATATAAATCAAATGATATAGTAGCTGCAACGAAAGTACAGAATAATGCAATTAGAATGGGGTTATTTTTGTCGCTTCCTGCAACTTTTGGAATTATAATTTTATCGCATCCTATCATTAACGTGATTTACGAAAGAGGCGTTTTTACTTCCCTTGATACTACAAATACCGCTGAGGCTATTTCTGCGTTTGCTTTAGGGCTGCCTGCTTTTATTTTGGCAAAAATTCTAACCCCCATTTTTTATGCTAATAGTGATACTAAAACACCTTTAAAAATAACTCTATTTTCAATAATAATTAATACCAGTATGAATTTATTATTAATGGATTCTTTAAAGCATATCGGTATTGCGGTTGGTACTTCTATTGCAGCTTGGTATAATTTAGGTTTATTATATAGCTATACTAAAAAGCAGAATATGCTACATATAGAGCAAGATATAAAATCTTTTTGTGGTAAAGTTTTAGTATGTTGCCTAATTATGTCTATTATGATTGGATCAATAAAACACTATAGTGTGGAATATTTTTATTCAAAATATTTACTAATTAGAGTTTGTGCATTAGGAGGTACTATTTCAATTGGCATTATAGTCTTTTTTGGTGTAGCTTATTTATTAAAAGTAGTTAAGCATGTTAGAAAGTAGTAAAAATAAATCTAATTATCAAGATTTGCTAAAGACCTTAGCAATCATAGCCATGATCATCGATCATATAGGTTTGTATCTATATCCTGATCTTACTATTTTACGAATAATCGGTCGTACTGCTATGCCGGTTTTTTGCTTTTTTGCTGGCTATAATTTTCATGATAAGCCAAAATTACGCATAATAATATGGGGTGTTTTACTACAAATTTACACTACAATATTATTCAAGCAGTTTATCACCACAAATATTTTAATCTCTATTTATTTAGGGCAGTGCTATATTTATTGTTTTCGTAAGTCGCTAACTCGTTTCTTCTATGGCGGTTACTGTCATGTTATTATAATGGTAATATTATGGTATATAAGCTGGGCTATCATTGATTATGGTACGATTGTAACTGCAATTATGATACTTGGATTTATTGCAAGACATGAATCCAAAAACCTAAAACTTTGTTGTTTTGTAACAATTCTTATTACTTTGGTACATTCAGTTCTGTTCATGCTTACTATTTCTTTTAGCGATCTCAATTTCTCAAATTTTGATTTAATTTTAGATATTATCTTATTAACAGTTACATATATATTAATGATCATAGGCAACTATTCAAAAAGACTATTTATAAATTTAAAATGGGTTAGCAGAAATGTCATATATATATATTGTGCACAAATTATTATTTTGCAATTTATATTTGTCTATAGTTACACATATGGTTTTAAAAATTGGTAGATAAAAATTAGCAATTTTGGTGGTATTTATTTTTTATTGATATTAGTATATTTGAGCAACTAATTAATATTAACAACGATGAATGTAATAGATCGTTTAATCTTAGATAATGAAAAATATAAAGAAAGATTTAAACAAAATAAGTTATTTAAAATTAAATTAGAAAGTGACGCACAAAAAAATAAATTTCTTGATTACTTCCAAATCTGGTCAATGAATTCCAAAAAATGGTACTTGCAATGGTAGTATTTTTAGAACATAAAGAATTTACAAAACTGATCTGTCAACACTTTTCCGGACAGTTGTTCATGCACATTGTTGTATTTCTTCATATTTTACTGGTGATAGATAGTCATTAGAAGAATGCATTCTGATACGGTTGTAAAATAC
>DYDT01000117.1 GCA_020404485.1 Rickettsia endosymbiont of Diachasma alloeum
CCTTTCTCATATTCTGTCATAGTCATCCTATAAAATAAGTCCTCTTTACTTATTTTATACAGAGCGACTATGACTATTTCAAACTAAAGTTTCTCCACCTGAAGGTGGAGGTTTGAACAATCAGATGGATAATAAAGATGCTAATTTAATTAAATTCAAGCAGCATCTGACCTTTGACCACATTATCCTTTTCACTTACGAAAATTTTAGCTATTTTCCCGTCACGTTCAGCTAAGATAATATTTTCCATTTTCATAGCGGTTAAGATCATTATTTCCTGCCCTATTGTTACATCTTGCCCCTCTTTCACTTTAATTGAAGCAATCTGACCATTAAGAGGTGCTTGCATTTCAGAATTTTCTTCTGTTACTACTTTCGAAACCATTAACCCCTCAAGCTCTGAAATACGAGGGGAACGAACAAAAGCTTTTACACTAATACCAGCATGTGATAGTAAATAACCGGTTCTGATATTTTCGATTTTAATATTTGTCTTCTTGCCGTTAATTATAGCCACAAAAAGCTCGTTACCTAAATTCCAGTTACTACGAATATATATTCGGTCACTTTCATGACGTATATTATAACCATTTTCAACAGGCGTAATTAGAACGGGGAACAATTTATCGTCAATCGTTACCACCCATCTAGTACCGATTTTATTAGCTTGGTTATTGATATTTCCAGAAATTAAAGAGGCACGTCTTTGCTCAGATATATAAATAAAAATAGCAGTTGCTAAAAATACTGCTGTTACTTCTGAGGTTAGACTTGCACCAGAAAATCCATCTGGATATTCTTCTTGAATAAAAGCAGTAGAAATATCACCGCTAACAAAACGAGGATGAAGCATCACTGCTTCTAAGAAGCTAATATTATGAGAAATACCATTAATAATGTAAGAACTTAAGGCAGAACGCATTACCTCGATTGCTTGCTCTCTCGTTTCGCCGTAAGTACATAATTTTGCGATCATCGAATCATAAAACATACTAACTTCGCCGCCAAGTCCAATGCCGGTATCTATACGAATATTTGGGCTTTTTACAGGTTCAGAATATGCAGTAATTCTACCACTTGAGGGCAAGAAACCACGGCTTGGATTTTCTGCACAAATTCTTGACTCAAACGCCCACCCTTTTAACTTTACGTCATCTTGCGTAAATGATAATTTTTTACCAGCAGCAATTTTTATCATTTCTTCAACGATATCTATATCGGTTATTAATTCAGTAACAGGATGCTCTACCTGCAATCTTGTATTCATTTCTAAGAAATAGAAATTCTTTTCACTATCTACTATAAACTCAACAGTACCTGCAGAGTAATATCCAACTTTTTTGGATAGCGATATTACTTGCCTATACATTTCTTGCCTTATTTCTTCAGTAATAAACGAGCTCGGTGCTTCTTCAATTACTTTTTGATGGTGACGCTGTATTGAGCATTCACGTTCCCCAAGACATACGCTATTGCCATATTGATCAGCAAGCAGTTGAATTTCGATATGACGAGGTCTTTGAATTAATTTTTCAATAAATAATCTATCATCGCTAAAACTATTACCGGCTTCAAGCTTTGCAGATTCAAAAGCATTTGCCATTTCAGAAGGGTTATTTACTACCCTCATACCACGCCCGCCACCACCGGCAGCCGCTTTCACAATCACCGGAAAGCCTATTTCTTTTGCGATATCTATTGCTTGTTTAACATCTTTTATAGTTCCCATATAACCTGGAACAGTACTAACTCCTGCTTCTATTGCTATCTTCTTTGCTTCAATTTTGTCACCCATTTTCTTTATAGTAGCAGCATTAGGACCTATTAAAACTACTCCCTCTCTTTTAAGAACATTGGCAAAATTAGGGTTTTCAGATAAAAAGCCATAGCCAGGATGTACGGCATTTGCACCACTTTCACGAATTGCCGAAACAAGATTTTTAATAGATAAATAGCTCTCTGTTGCAGGTGAATCGCCGATATAATAAGCTTCATCAGCATATTGAACATACATTGAGTTTGTATCGGCTTCAGAATATACGGCAACCGATCCAATCCCCATTTTCTTTAAAGTACGAATTATTCTAACAGCAATTTCGCTACGATTAGCGATTAAAATTTTATCAAATAAAGGTTTAGTCATAGTTTTTGATTAAAATAGTTATTTAGTTATCCACCAATATATGGATCAACGTTAGCGATTACACCTGACGCACATACGATAGTTGTATCCTCACAATATATACTAGGTAAGGAGGTGGGGCTTCTTCTGGTGCTTCATAATTACATTTAGTAGGATCTATAGGTTTATCTTTATTATGCTGAGGGTAACGAATATAAATCTTCCCTGGAACTTTACTTACAGGAGTCGTAGCATACATAAGTGTATTTGGAGTAGCTGGCGTTACAGGTGTTATTGGTTCATAGTCATGATCATGCTCACTTTTTACAATTCTAATTACTGAGTAAAGGTTTTCTGTTGTTTTATTGCTTTGATTTATTACTGAGTTATTATTTTCACCAATTAAAGACTCTATACTTGCATATCCTGGTTCTTCTGCCTGCACAATATTTAAAGGTGGTAGTGGTGTTTTTGCTTTCATTTTAGTTTCCGATTATATGTATGTTCTTGAATTTGTATTTTATTTTTAAATGTTATTCTTATGTCATTCCCGCGGAGGCATTGTTGCATGGATCGGAAAATGTCCTATATGTCATTCCCGCGGAGGCGGGAATCCATCATAAAGCAAGATAACCTACGCTTTTTGCTTTGTATTTTTTTATTACTGGCTCCCGTGGTCAAGCCACGGGATGACAGCTATAATGGCAAATTATCATGTTTCTTCCAAGGGAGTTCTACTTTTTTAGTACGTAAGAAATTCAGGGCTTTACATATTCGCCATCTTGTATTTTGTGGTCTTATTATATCATCTAAATAGCCTCTAGATGCTGCAACAAAAGGTGATGTTACTACTTTTTTATATTCATCGATTTTTTGTTTTTTAGCCTCTGGATCTTTACATTCTTCCCTAAATATTATTTCAGCTGCTCCTTCCGCTCCCATGACTGCGATTTCGGAATTAAACCAAGCATAATTTATATCACCTCTAAGATGCTTAGAGTTCATCACTATATAAGCTCCGCCGTAAGCTTTGCGAGTAATCACGGTAATTTTTGGAACTGTTGCTTCAGCATAAGCATATAAAAGTTTAGCACCGTGCTTGATAATACCATCATGCTCTTGAGAAGTACCTGGCAAAAACCCTGGCACGTCAACAAGGCTTATTATAGGAATATTGAAAGCATCACAAAACCTAATAAATCTTGCTGCCTTTCTTGAAGCATTAATATCTAAACATCCCGCTAAATGCAATGGTTGATTCGCAACAAATCCTACCGGATACCCCTCCATATAACCAAAACCAATGATGATATTCTTAGCAAAATCTGGCTGCAATTCAAAAAACTCTCCCTCATCTACAATACGCTCGACAAGCTCTTTCATATCATAAGGTTTATTGGGAGTATTAGGGATCAGAGTACTTAGAGACATATCAACCCTATCAGCAGGGTCAACAGTAGGACGAATAGGTAGAGGACTACGATTAGATGATGGTAGAAAATTAAAGAATCTACGCATTTCTAGCAATGCTTCTATATCATTATTAAATGCAAGATCAGCCACACCGCTTTTAGTAGTGTGCATACGTGCACCGCCAAGCTTCTCTTGGCTTACTTCTTCACCTGTAACAGTCTTTACTACATCAGGACCAGTTACAAACATATAGGAAGTATTTTTAACCATGAATATAAAATCGGTTAAAGCAGGTGAATAAACAGCACCGCCCGCACAAGGTCCCATAATTAAGGTAATCTGAGGAATAACTCCTGATGCTAACACATTACGCTGGAATAACTCACCATATCCGGCAAGAGCATCCACACCCTCCTGAATTCTTGCACCACCTGAATCATTAATACCGATTACGGGAGCACCAGTTGCTATAGCTTGATCTAGAATATCGCAAATCTTTTTAGCATGATACTCACCAAGTGAGCCACCAAGCACTGTAAAATCTTGGCTATAAATAAAAACTAATCTTCCGTTTATTGTACCATGACCCGTTACAACACCATCGCCTAAAAACTTCTTATCATCCATCCCAAAATTTTCACATCTATGAGCTACAAACATTCCTGTTTCGGTAAAACTATTGGGATCTAATAACACCTCAATTCGCTCACGTGCTGTTAACTTACCTTTCTTATGCTGGGTATTAATTCTATCTTCACCACCCCCTTGCCTCGCAATATTCTTTTTCTCGTCAAGTAACTCCGCAGAGACTATATTACTTTGATTCATAGATATTTATAATTTTATTTTTCAAAATATCCGTAGTATAATATAATAATGTTAGCGTGAAAAGATAATTATTTATGTCATCTACCAAAGATAGCAAAGAACAAACTATAAAAACTAAAATAAAGCCTAATTTTAGCAATTTATCATCTGCTTTAAAAAAGAATTTACAGAGACGAAAGAAAGCTAAGGAAGAAAAACCTAACAATTAAATATTTTAAAAAGGCAAAATATGAATTTATATACATTAATGAT
The DNA here is from genome assembly GCA_020404485.1 of Rickettsia endosymbiont of Diachasma alloeum. GTDB lineage: Bacteria > Pseudomonadota > Alphaproteobacteria > Rickettsiales > Rickettsiaceae > Rickettsia. The sequence goes on from DYDT01000117.1 coordinate 4,616, forward strand.
TAAAATTGGTAATTTTTTCTCTTTATTGATTCCTGAACAAAATATAGAAAAATCTAGTAATGATATTCCGGCTAATAGAGAAGCCACCCGTGATTATTATGAAGATTTAGGCAACCCTTATTAAAAGGACTAAATATAATTTAAGTTGACGCTATCTCAAGCTTAAAGTAATAATAAAAAACAAATATTATGGAAGAAAATATAAATTATATTACTATTCAAAATCAAACCTTATCTGAACTACAAGAAAAGATAAAAAATTATACAGATTCTAAAGGAAAGAAAATTTCTGATCTGTCAACACTTTTCCGGACAGTTGTTCATGCACATTGTTGTATTTCTTCATATTTTACTGGTGATAGATAGTCATTAGAAGAATGCATTCTGATACGGTTGTAAAATA
>DYDT01000118.1 GCA_020404485.1 Rickettsia endosymbiont of Diachasma alloeum
AGCTGTTGAAAAGAATAATGAAATCTTGTATCTTGAATACTCATCTGACAGTTATAACTTATCAGACATTCAGATATAAAATTTACAGTGTCTGTAAGATCAAATCTTGACTTCTACATATTATTTTTTACCGGACAGGGACTCATTCTGATTTATTTTAAATACAAAGAAAACTAAAGAATAAGCTAGAAACTTATTCTTTAGTTTTATTATCTAGATAAATCTGTTTTTAACGCTCTACCTTTGTTGAGACTGTTTAGCGTTTCGTTCTCTTCTAGTTAAAACTTTTTTACTTCTAGTACTAACATCGCTAGCCCATCCTGAATCAGTTTCGCTATCACTACTTTCACTGCTACTATACTGTATTTGTGCTGCTCTTTTTTGAAGTGATGCTTCAAGTGAAGTAAGGGGCTTTGTAGCTTTATCTGTTTCAGCAACCTTTTTGAGTTGTTTTCCTACCCTTATTTCTTCCATAAGTGCTGATCTACCATCTATTTTTTGGTTAGTTGATTTTTCAACCTTATTAGCTTCTTGAAGTGTTGATGTAGCAATATTATCACCAACAGGAGGCGGTGGAGGAACATCATCTTTAGGCATAGGTGGAGGAGGCGGTGGTGGTGCATTAGATGCAGCAGTTTCTACATTTTTATGCTCGGTAACTTCTGTTTTTGGCATAGGTGGAGGAGGCGGTGTAAAAGTTTTTTCTTCAGTTACAGGAGGTATTGTAGGTATAGCATTGTTAGGCAATACAACAGCAGTTGGTTTAGTTTCAGCAGATTGCAATTGAGCAGTACTCGCTTGTTCAGCTATATTATTCGTATCTTTTACGTTTATATGTTTTTGAAGCTTTTCTTTTATCGCTTCTAATCTTTTACTATCAGGTAAATTTGAAATTATATTTTCAATATCTTGCTTTTTATTACTAACTAGTTCAAAAAATTTATTATTAGCTTTATGTAATTTTTCTTCTATATTTATAATAGTTTTAGTATTGCTTTCTTTATTTTTTGCTAGAACTTGCTCGCTATTATTAACAAAAATATTTTTGATTTTTTGCCAGCTATTGTTTAATTTTTCAAAAAATGTGTAAGGTACTTCCTCTCTAATTTCAGCAACTTGTTTTTGTATTTTTTTGAGCTCTTCAATATTAGAATTTTCAGTTAATAAATTTAGGACATTTTGCTGGATGACCTTTAAATCGTTATGCTGATTTTCTAATTCTTCTGTATTTGGGAAATGCAGAGGTTTAGACATAGCTAATTGAGAAAATTTTTGTGGGTTAGCTGCATATTCATTATTGAATAAATTGCTAAGCCTTTTACGTTGATCTTTAGATAAGTCTTTTTTTGCTAAATCATCAAAATTCTTTCTGAGTTCTTTTTGTAGTTCCTGTTTTAAAGGACCGGATTTATCGGCTATAGATAATATAGTATTATCTATACGCTTTAATAATTTATTATTCTGTTCTATAACATTTTTAGCTAATCTTTCCTCACTTTTTACAAAAACATATTTTATATTAGAAGCTGTATTTATAAGTTTTTTAAACCAAGATAATGATCTATTATGCTCTTTTTCTAATTCTTTAACTTCTTTCTGTATTTCAAAGAAGCCTTGTAATTTTTGATTATGTTCGCACAGCTCATTTAGGTTACTTAGTACTTTATTTAATGCTTCTTTTTCTTGATTTAAGTGATGATCAAGATCAGTTATCTTTGCCATATAAACCCATTATAATTTAATTATACATTATAATGAGTTTAAACCTTGAAATCAAATAAAATTAATATTTTTTAATATATCAGTAGTATGAATATTAACGCAATTTAAGAGATGATAATCCAATAAGGACAAATATGAGAGAGATAATCCAAAATCTTATTACGACTTTTGATTCTGCCCAGCCACTTTTTTCAAAGTGATGATGCAGCGGTGCCATCTTAAATATTCGCTTGCCTTTAGTGGCTTTAAAGTAATATACTTGCATAATCACCGATATTGTTTCGATAACAAATAATCCACCAACAATACCTAAAACTATTTCGTGTTTAGTGATAACGCTGATAATGCCAAGTACACCACCAAGGCTTAAGCTGCCGGTATCGCCCATAAAAACCTCTGCTGGTTGTGCATTAAACCATAAGAATCCAAAACAGCTACCTACTATACTTGCACAAAAAATTGTTAATTCTCCGGTATTTGGTAGATAAGTTAGTTGTAGATGGTTTGAGTAAATTAAGTTTCCAACTAAGTAACTTATTAAAGCAAAGGAGCCGGCAGTTAAAGCAATAGGAACTGTTGCAAGTCCATCAAGTCCGTCTGTGAGGTTAACAGCATTAGAAGCACCTACTATAACGAATATAGCAAAGAATATATATAAATAACCAAGGTCCATACTTAAACTTTTAAAAAATGGTACGTTAAGCATGTGACTAGGGTTATCAATTGTATATTCTAGTAAAATACATACTATTAAGCTAATAATACCTTGAAGTAAGAGTTTACTTTTTCCCTTTACGCCATAATGATTATTTTTAGTTACTTTTGCATAATCATCAAGAAAACCTATAATACCGAAGCTAACAAAACCAAATAAGGTAATCCAAATATATTTATTGGTTAAATCAGCAAGCAATAAGGTAGAAAAACAGCTGGATAATATAATCATAATACCACCCATAGTAGGAGTCCCAGCTTTTGCTTGATGTGATTCAGGACCATTTGAACGTATCGGTTGACCATATTTTTGAAGAGCTTGTAAAAACTTTATTAATCTTGGACCGATAAGAAAACTAAGGCTAAGAGTAACTAGAACGGCAAGTCCACTACGAAAAGTTATATAATGAAATAAGTTAGCTATATGTGAATTATGAATGTAAGGTAGTAAGAGGTTGTATAACATATTTTAGTTTAAATTTAAAAGTATAAGTTAGTTTAATTTACTTTAGTGTAATAATCAATAATCTTGTCAAGTTTTATTCCTCTAGAACCTTTTATTAAAATAAGCTCATCATTTTTGAATAAATCATTTGTAGATGTAATTAATTCATCAACATTTTCGAAATATGCTTTAGCTATTTTTTTAGGTAATAAATCATAAATATATTTGGTGTTTGTACCTACTAAAAAAACCTTAGAACAGCCTGAGTCTAATATATAAGGTACTAGCTCTTTATGTAACCTTTCTGAATTCTGACCAAGCTCCAACATCTCACCTATTATAGCGGTCTTATTTTTGCTAGGCATTTGTTCTAAATATTCTAATGCAGCTTTCATTGACGCAGGGCTTGCATTATAGTAATCACAAATAATGCGACTATTTCCTATGCCAATAATTTCGCCTCTACCTTTTGTTAACCGAATATCTGCTAAGTAGCTAGCAGCTTTATTTAAATCTTGATTAAGCAACAAGATGATCAATAATATACCGGCATAATTCTCAGCAAAGTGCTTAGGTATGAAAGGTATAGTAGTCTCTATAATTGTGTCATATATCTTATATTTTAAATGAACTTGCTCACCAGAAACCTTATATAAAATTAACTCAGCTGAAGATGATTTACCAAAATTGTGTATATTATCAATAGATAGCTTTTTTAATGTAGATAAGATTTTATCATAACAATTAGTATCTGAATTAATAACGGCAATTCCATCTTTGTCAAAGCTCTCAAAAATTTCGCATTTAGCTCTAGCTATCTCTTCAAGAGAGTTAAAGAACTCCAAATGTGCTTCTGAAATATTAGTGATCATAGCTATATTTGGCTTTAATATTTGAACTAGCTCCCTTATTTCATTTTTATGGTTCATGCCAAGTTCAAAGATAGCAAATTCTGTATCATCAGGCATCGAAGCAAGATTAATAAGTAATCCTAAATGATTATTGAAATTACCTCGGCTAGCAAAAGTTAATGCATCATGCTCTAATAAAGTTTTTAAAGCCTCCTTAGTAGAAGTCTTACCAACACTACCAGTTATAGCAATAAATTTGGCGTTTGAATTTTTTCTTTTATATAAAGCCAGCTGTTCTAGGGCTTTCAGGCAATCATCTACTAAGATAATCTTGCTTGGGTCAGATATATCCACTTGCTTACTAACAATTACTGCGGATGCTCCTTGATTAATGGCATCTTGAATATAATCGTGACCGTCTTTATTCCCTTGAAGTGCTATAAATAAATCACCTTTTTTAACATCTTTAGAGTTAAATTGTATTTCGTTAGTGATGATAGATTGCGGTACTGACACCCTTAAGGCATCACTTAAAGTTTTAGAATTCCAAATCATAAGTTTTTGTTGTTATTTGTCATCCCGTGGTCAAGCCACGGGATGACAGTATTTTCGTATACTTCACAGCCACCTCAGCATCATCAAAGTCTATCTTCTTATCACCTATAATTTGATAGTTTTCATGACCCTTGCCGGCGATTAGTAAAATATCATTTTCTTTTAAATTATTTATCCCATATTTAATAGCTTCTTTTCTGTCAGCTATTTCTATGTAATTTGTTGTTACTATCCCGCTAATAATTCCCTGTCTTATAGCTTTTGGGTCTTCATGGCGTGGGTTATCGTCCGTCACAATAACATTATCTGCTATTGAGGCTGCTATTTTTCCCATAAGCTTTCTTTTGGTAGTATCACGATTACCTCCACAGCCAAAAATTACACTTAATTTACTACCTTGCACTTTAATATTTTTTAGCTCAGTTAAAGCTTTTTCAAGAGCATCGGGAGTATGAGCGTAATCAATAAATATATTAGCATCTTCTATTCGATCCATTCGTCCTTTTACGGCTTTAACTTTAGTCAAAGCACTTATAACTTTACTAAAATCAAAATTGGTATAATAAGCACTAAGTCCAGCTATTAATAAATTACTAGCCTGAACGCTACCTATTATAGCTGTATTGAAAACATAATTTGACTCCTTATAATCAAAGAAAATAATTTGATTATGTAAAGAATGGGCAATTTTAGTAATTTTTATGTTATCTTTCTTAGAAGCTTTTTCCCCAACGCATAAATATTTTATCTTATGCTTATCTAAATAGTCTTTAATAAAGTCTATCTCTTTTATATCAGAATTTAATATCGCAATACCATCTCCTAATAAATGATCAGTAAATAACTTTAATTTAGCAAGCAAATAATTTTCTTTGGTGTGATGATAGTCAAGATGATCTTGGCTAAAGCTAGTGAAACATGCAATATTTACTTTTAAGTCACCAAGCCTTTGCTGATCTAAGCCGTGACTTGAGGCTTCAAATGCTAAATAGTTTATACCATTTTCAGCAAGTTTATGAGCGATTTTTCTAAAGCTTAAATAGTCAGGTGTAGTTAGTCCGCTTATAGGCTCATTAAAATTATCAATGCCAAAAACTTCCACGCCTATTGTACCTATTGATGCTGACTTCTGTCCAAGTAACAAATATATTTGAGCTATATATGATACTACCGAGCTTTTGCCGTTAGTGCCAGTTACGGCTATCATAGTTTTAGGTTTTTTAGGATAAAAAATTTCTATAGCTTCGTACAAAGCTGCTTGAGCATCTTTTACACAAATTATTTTATCTGTAGCGATAGTTTGTTTATCATCAGTAATTACTAACGCCGCCCCTTTATCTAAAGCCTCTGCAATAAAAGCATTCCCATTTTTAATAGCAAAAAAGGCATCGTTTTTTGTAAGATTTTTAGAATTAGCTGACAAGCCAGTTACGTTAGATTTCCCAAATAATAGTTTATAGTTCATAAATGAATGCGTTGAGCTAAGTGTTAGCCTTATTATATAACACTTAAAAAAATATGCTGTATTTTTTTGATTTGTTTTTAAAAAAATAATTTATTTAAACTCATTTCTAATAACATTTATTAATAATTATGTAAATAATACTTTAAAATTTATTGACAATTACCTTGTGTTAATTTATATAACCATATTTCATGGTACCAAACTTGTAGTAATCAGCTTAGTTATCAT
>DYDT01000119.1 GCA_020404485.1 Rickettsia endosymbiont of Diachasma alloeum
AGCTGTTGAAAAGAATAATGAAATCTTGTATCTTGAATACTCATCTGACAGTTATAACTTATCAGACATTCAGATATAAAATTTACAGTGTCTGTAAGATCAAATCTTGACTTCTACACATTTAGCCTTTTATCACAGCTGCTACTTCATCGGCAAAGTTTTTTTCTTCCTGCTCTATACCCTCACCAAGTTCATATCGGATAAACTTAGTAACTTGGATTTCTGCACCAAGTTCTTTAGAAGCATTTTTGATTACTTCAGCAACAGTTAATTTATTATCAAATAAGAAATTTTGCTGTAATAGTACAACTTCAGCAAAAAATTTACGAATTCTTCCTTCTACCATTTTTTCGATGATATTGTCAGGCTTACCTTCTTCTTTTGATTTCTCAAAGAATACTTTTCTCTCACGCTCTACAAGTGCTTGATCTAAACCAGAATCATCTATACTTTGTGGGTTATTTCCTGCCACGTGAACAGCAATTTGCTTAGCTAAAGCTTCTAGCTTTGCTGTATCTTTTGCACTTGATTGTAGACCTACTAATACAGAAATTTTACCTAAGTTTGGTACAACTTCATTATGTACATAAGAGCCAATCGCTCCTTCGGATACTTTAAGTACTTCCATACGGCGTAGTGTTAAGTTTTCACCTATTATAGCAATATTTTCTACAACGTCTTCTTCTACTGATTTGCCGTTTGGCATTTTAGCTGCTTTTAGTTCTTCTATATCTTTAACATTTATTGCAAGATTAGCAATATTTGTAACCAGATTTTGGAATTGCTCATTTCTTGCGACAAAATCGGTTTCAGAATTTATTTCAACAACAACTCCGGTTAATCCGTTAACTTTAGCAGCTGTTAAACCTTCAGCAGCAATACGTCCAGCTTTCTTTGCAGCAGCAGCAAGACCTTTTTTACGTAAAAAGTCAACAGCTTCTTCAAGATTGCCTTTAGTCTCGATTAAGGCTTTTTTACAATCCATCATTCCGGCACCAGTTTTTTCTCTGAGCTCTCTAACATCACTAGCACTTATATTTACTTCACTCATATTTTACCTATCTCTATAATTAATTATGCTTTTTTAAAAAATTGCAATTTTGTCTGATGGCTTGGTTTTTCCGTCATTGTGAGAGAAAACTGTAAGTTTTGACGAAGCAATCCAGTTAAAAATACTATGAGTTAGCATTTTTTATTATTTTTCTAGATTGCCACGCAAGTACTTCGACTGCTCGCAATGACGATATATAACAATCCCAAGAATATTTAGTTTTTATCTTCATCAGCATCACTTAATGCTTGCTCAAATTCTGTATTTGCTTCTTCATTAATATTGTTTGTTTTAGAGAACTTTTTAGCTTGTTTTAATTTAGAAACATTTTTAGGAGCTAAATTTTTATCGCCATGTTCTTGGATACTACCTAAATCGACTCCTGAAGCTTTCATTGATTCTTCTAAACCTTGTAGTGCAGCATCAGCAAATAAACTACAATAAAACCTAATTGATCTTATTGCATCATCATTACCTGGAATTGGAAAATCTATGTGATCAGGATTAGAATTAGTATCTACAACAGCCACGATAGGTATATCAAGCCTTACAGCTTCACTAATTGCAATATGTTCTTTATTAGTATCGATAATTACTATTAAATCTGGCTTAGAATGTAGCTCTCTGATTCCAGCAAGTGATAGAAGTAATTTATCTTTCTTGCGGTTCATATCAAGTATTTCTTTCTTAGTATAACCGATGCAAGCTTCTTCATTTTCTAAAGTTTGTTCTAATTTATTTAATTTCTCTATAGAACCTGAAATAGTTTTCCAGTTAGTTAGCATTCCGCCAAGCCATCTATGATTTACATAGTATTGTCCGCATTTTTCAGCATATTCTGCTATAATATCGCTTGCTTGTATTTTTGTACTTACAAATAATACTTTGCCATCATTTTTTACAGTTTCATATATTGCATTTAAAGCAACATTCATTAAAGCTGCTGTTTGTCTTAAATCAATTATATGTACCTCATCACGCTCACCATATATGTAAGGTGCCATTTTAGGATTCCAACGTGAAGTCTTATGACCAAAATGCACGCCGGCATCTAATAAATCTTTAACATTAACTGGTGGTATTTTTGACATTTATTTCTCCTGATTATTGTTAGTTTATACCTCCGTAAAATTATTTTGTCATCCCGCGACTTGATCGCGGGATCTTGTATCACAGGCTATGTCCTAAGATCCCGCTACAAGCACGCGGGATGACATGCATGAACTAACATTTATCTTACGTGTGAATTTGCTTAAAAATATAAGCCTACAAATTATATCCTTATATTCCATAATTTACAAGCCCTTATTCTTTCCTCCATATAGTAGTGCCATCAGGCTTATCTTCTAAAATAATTTTTTCATTTAGTAATTTGTTACGAATTTGATCAGCTAATCCCCAATTTTTTTGCTTTTTTGCTTCTAAGCGTTCATTAATAAGATTATTTATATAATTTTCGTCTACATCTTTATTAAACCATTCATTAGATGTTTCATTCATTAATCCAATAAAATTAGCACAAGCAGTAAGATTAGAGGCGTTAGATATCTTTTCTTCCTCGTTTGTAGCTGTAAAAATGGCTTTGGCATAGTCGTTAATTATTTTAATAGCAAGCGGGCTATTTATATCATCAAGCAGTGCTTCCATGAAATTATTTGGTAAGTGATCTATCACCCGGATGTTTATATTTTGGACAGCTCTATACCAATAATCTAGAGTTTTTTTAGCATCTTCTATAGCCTTATTGTTATAATCAAGAGGACGCCTATAATGAGTACTTAATAAAAATAATCTTACTATCTCTCCTTGAATTTGTTTATCCATTAAATCCCTGACAGTAATAAAATTACCAAGAGATTTACTCATTTTTTCGCCGTTAACCGTTAAAAAACCATTATGAACCCAGTATTTTGCGTAATTGGAATCTGGAAATGCACATCTACTTTGTGCGATCTCGTTAGTATGATGCGGAAATATTAAATCAGCACCACCGCCATGAATATCAAAGTTTTTACCTAAATATTTATAGCTCATTGCTGAACACTCAATATGCCATCCGGGACGTCCTAGTCCCCATGGGCTTTTGAAGTTCATATTTGCATCTTCATCTGGTTTCGTTGGTTTCCATAAAACGAAATCCTGCGGATGCTTTTTAGTTTTACTATTTTCTACCCGTACACCCTCAAACATATCTTCTAATTTTCGATTAGATAGTTCCGTATAATTAGGAGCTGATAAAACATCAAAATAAACATGATCATCTGCAATATATGCATGCCCAGATTTAATGAGCTTTTCTATTATTTCGATCATTACATCAATATGCTGTGTAGCCTTTGGTTCTATAGTAGGTGGTAAACAAAATAGATATTCCATATTCGTATGAAATTCTTTTGTAACTTTGTCTGTTAAATCATTAATACTAATGCCTGAGGTTGCTGCTCGCTCAATTATCTTATCATCTACATCGGTAATATTCCGTACATATTTTACAGATTTAGCTTCAAATATTTCTATAAGTATGCGGTAGAGTAAATCATATACCACCACCGATCTACTATTGCCTATATGTGGGTTATCATAAACAGTAGGTCCGCAGACATACATTTTTACATTAGTCTGATCTTGAGGTTTAAAAAGTTCTTTGTTTTGGGTGATGGTGTTAAATAAGTAAATTTGCATAAGGTTTGCTCTATTTATAAAAAATTAAATTTTATCTTATTGTGAGGCTTTTTAGCCATAGTATAGCTAACACGGAAAGGAAATATATATTAACATGCACAACATTGTTGATGTATATTATAATATACAAATATATAAAGGCATAAAGCAGATGAGAGCCTATAGTCAAGATTTACG
>DYDT01000120.1 GCA_020404485.1 Rickettsia endosymbiont of Diachasma alloeum
ATTTATTTCAATAAATTTAAAAATGCCATGACTCAAATCATGACAAAACAGCAGATTTTACCGGTAGAAAAATATCATGATGATTCAGAAGTTAAGGAAGCTAATTATGAATTTGAGGGGGAAAATCTAATTTCTAACTTAATCAATTTATATGTTAATTCGCAAATAAATTATGCCCTATTGCAAAATAGAGCAAGTGAAGAAGGGTCAAGAATGACTGCTATGGAAAATGCTACAAATAATGCTCATGATATAATTAATAAGCTAGTGTTAAAATTAAATAGATCAAGACACAGGCAATTATTACTACGGAGCTGATAGAGATTATAGCGGGTTCGGAGGCTGTGTGACTCGATGAACTTCAAAAATTTGCTACGTCGTCTTATAAGTTCTGCGGTACTCACGTATTAAGTATACGCTCCGTTCCTCAACTTATAGACTCCTTGCTCTTTTTGAAGTTGATCTTCGTCCTACTTCTAATTCCATAATAACGATTTTAGGTAATTATAACAAAAGAAAAAACATGAAAAAGAATAGCGGGAAAATTACTCAAATTATTTCAGCGGTAGTTGACGTAAAATTTACTAATAAAGGTAAATTACCGCCGATTTTGAATGCTCTTGAATGCTATAACAATAAGCAAAGAATAGTGCTAGAGATAGCCCAGCATATAGGTGATGATACAGTGCGTTGTATTGCTATGGATTCAATTGAAGGGTTAACTCGAGGTATGGAAGTAGTAGATACCGGTAATCCTATAAGTATTCCTGTAGGGCTTGAAACATTAGGGCGTATTATAAATGTAGTAGGTGAGCCGATTGATGGCAAAGGAAAGATTAAAGGCTCAAGCATTTCGTCTATATATAAATCTGCACCTAGCTTTACTCAGCAATCAACTGATCGTAATATATTAGTAACTGGTATTAAAGTTGTTGATTTACTTGCTCCTTATACTAAAGGCGGTAAGATAGGGTTGTTTGGTGGTGCGGGGGTTGGTAAAACCGTGCTTATAATGGAGCTCATTAATAATGTTGCGAAAGCTCATGGTGGTTATACTGTATTTGCTGGAGTTGGTGAGAGAACTAGAGAGGGTAATGATCTTTATCATGAAATGATCGACTCAGGTGTTATTAATCTCGAAGAACCTGAAAAATCAAAAGTTGCTTTGGTTTACGGGCAAATGAATGAACCACCTGGAGCAAGAGCAAGAGTTGCTCTTAGCGGTCTTACTATTGCGGAAAGCTTTAGAGATATGGACCAAGGTCAGGATGTTTTGTTTTTCGTCGATAATATTTTCCGTTTTACGCAAGCAGGTTCAGAAGTATCGGCGTTACTTGGCAGAATTCCTTCAGCAGTAGGTTATCAACCGACTCTTGCAACCGATATGGGTGAATTACAAGAGCGTATCACGTCTACCAAGCATGGTTCAATAACTTCTGTGCAAGCTATATATGTGCCGGCAGATGACTTAACCGATCCTGCTCCGGCAACATCTTTTGCACATTTAGATGCAACAACGGTGCTTAGCCGTCAGATAGCAGAGCTTGGAATTTATCCGGCAGTTGATCCTTTAGATAGTACTTCTCAGGTGCTTGATCCGATGATTGTTGGGGAAGAGCATTATAATGTAGCAAGAAAAGTACAGCAAATATTACAAACCTATAAATCTTTACAAGATATTATCACTATTCTAGGTATGGATGAGTTATCTGAAGAAGATAAGCTAACAGTGTCACGTGCAAGAAAAATACAGCGTTTCTTATCGCAACCTTTCCATGTAGCTGAGGTATTTACAGGAGCTGAGGGAAAATTCGTTAATTTAGCCGATACCATAGCAGGCTTTAAAGGGCTTACAGAAGGTAAATATGATGATTTGCCGGAATCCGCATTTTATATGGTTGGAACTATAGAAGAGGCGGTAGAGAAAGCAAAAACCTTGAAAGCAGCATAATTGAAAAGGCTTGATACAAGCGAATTTTGCAGATCTCGCCTGTGCTCACGTATTAAGTATACGCTCCGCAGGCTCGCTTTGAAATTCATCTTATCTGAAGCCTTTTGAATTATGCTGTAACGTCATAATAATACGACTCAATAACATTATCATATGAACGAAACAATTAACGTTAAAATTATTACGCCTTTAAATATCGTTTTTGAAGAGCAGGCTAAAATGGTAATGCTTCCAGGTGAAGAGGGTGAATTTGGCGTATTGCAGGGTCATGCTCCGATGATTGTTAGCTTAAAAGCTGGATTAATCCAGGTTTACATAGATGATATGCACAAGCCGAAAATTACTTATCTTATTGCTAACGGTGTAACTGAAGTAACAGGAAGTTATATTAACATTGCTACAGAAACGGCTACTAACGTTACAACTTTAAGTGAAGCAGAAATAACTAACAAACTCACTACTCTTCAAAAATCTACATAAATATCTTCCATATCGGTATTAATTTGTTTTAAAAATCTACGTTTTGAGGTAAGGTTAGGTATAAGCTGTTATCTAGCTCACTTGTAGCGGGATCTTAGGATACAGTCTGTGTGGTCCAAGATCCCACAGGTACAAGCCACGGAATGACATCATAACGAATATCAAACGAGGAAAATATGCAAAAGATGCATAATTCAGAATATCTTAAAGAATTATCAATTAATAACATCTCATATAAAATTTATGACATAAATAAAGCTGCAAGCGATATAGATTTGCCTTTAAAGAAACTGCCCTATAGTTTGAGAGTGTTGTTTGAGAATGTGCTACGTACCGGTGCAAAACAAAACTTGATGGTATTCAAAGAATGGCTAAAGAATAAAAAATCTGATGCGGAAATAGATTTTATGCCGGCAAGGGTTTTGATGCAGGATTTTACAGGTGTACCGGCTATAGTTGATCTTGCTGCTATGCGTGATGCGATGAAGAAGATAGGTGGTGACCCGCTAAAAATTAATCCGCTTATCCCTGTTGATCTCGTAATAGATCATTCGGTTAGCGTCGATTCTTATGCATCAGATAGCTCGTTTGATAAGAACGTAAGTATGGAAATGAAGCGTAATATAGAGCGTTATGGGTTTCTTAAATGGGGACAGCAAGCATTTGATAATTTTAAGGTAGTGCCGCCAGGTACAGGTATTTGCCATCAGGTAAATCTAGAGTATTTAGCAAAAGTCGTGTGGCATAGCGATGGTGTGGCTTATCCTGATAGTTTAGTTGGTACAGATAGCCATACAACCATGGTAAATGGGCTGTCGGTACTTGGTTGGGGAGTTGGCGGGATTGAAGCAGAGGCTGCAATGCTAGGGCAACCGCTTACTATGATCTTGCCGGAAGTAATCGGCGTAAAGCTCACCGGTAAACTAATAGGTACTGCTACTGCCACCGATTTAGTCTTGAAGATTACCGAAATGCTACGAAAGAAAAAAGTAGTAGGTAAATTTGTTGAGTTTTATGGCAAAGGGCTTAAAGCTATGACAATTGCCGATCGTGCTACCATTTCTAATATGGCACCTGAATATGGTGCTACTTGTGGTTTTTTCCCAATCGATCAGGAAACTATCAAATATCTAGAGTTGACAGGTAGAGATAAGGAGCAAATCAAGTTAGTAGAAGAATATGCCAAAGCTCAAGGTTTATGGTGTAATTTTGACCATGCAGCAGAATATACTGATATTTTAGAGCTAGATTTATCTGAAGTAGTAAGCTCGCTAGCAGGTCCAAGACGTCCGCAAGATCGGGTAAATTTAAGCGATGTAGCGAGTGGTTTTAAGAAAGAGTTGCCTACTTTCTCTTCAGAAAATAAAGATACTGATAAAAAGCACAAGATAGCAAATCAGAATTACGAAATTGGTAATGGTGACGTGGTGATTGCAGCGATTACTAGCTGTACTAATACCTCTAATCCTTCTGTGATGATTGGGGCAGCTTTGCTTGCTAAAAAAGCGATAGAGCAAGGGCTTAGAGTTAAGCCTTGGGTTAAAACTTCACTTGCTCCAGGTTCAAAAGTCGTAACGGAATATTTGAAGAGTAGCGGACTTGATCAATATTTAGATCAATTAGGGTTTAATTTGGTCGGTTATGGCTGCACTACTTGTATCGGTAATTCAGGGCCTTTAAATGCTGAAATAGAAGGTACTATTAACAAAAACGGATTAGTTGTTGCTTCTGTTTTATCGGGCAATAGAAATTTTGAAGGACGAATTAATCCGCTTACTAAAGCTAGCTATCTTGCTTCGCCTATTTTAGTCGTAGCATATGCTCTTAGCGGTAGCCTTAATATTGATCTAACAAATCATCCATTAGGGAAAAATGACAAAGACCAAGATATTTATTTAAAGGATATTTGGCCAAGTAAAAAAGAAATAGACGAAATAATTGCAAATTCCATTAATTCATCTATGTTTGTAGAAAAATATTCCGACATATTTAGCGGAACTAAAGAATGGCAAAGTTTAGAGGTAACTAGTAGCTCTACCTACGCTTGGGATAAAAGCAGTACTTATATTAACAATCCGCCTTATTTTGAAAATATAGGCAATAAGAATAGTATAAAAGATATTAAATCTGCACGAATTTTAGCAATTTTTGGTGATTCTATTACTACCGATCATATTTCACCTGCAGGAAGTATAAGTAAAACTAGCCCTGCTGCTAAATATTTAACAGATCATCATATAGAGCCTCTTGATTTTAATTCTTACGGATCACGCAGAGGAAACCATGAAGTAATGATGCGTGGCACATTTGCCAATATTCGTATAAAGAATGAAATGTGCAGCGGAGTAGAGGGGGGTTTTACTATAAATCAGCTGAAAAACAATCAGCAAACTATCTATGATGCAGCAATGGATTATAAAGCAAATGGTGTATCTGCGGTAATTTTTGCCGGTAAAGAATATGGTAGTGGTTCATCAAGAGATTGGGCAGCAAAAGGTCCGCAGTTGCTTGGTGTTAAGGCTGTTATTGCTGAAAGTTTTGAGCGAATTCATCGTTCAAATTTAGTCGGTATGGGAGTATTGCCGCTAATTTTTACAAATAATATGACTCGTTTTGATTTAAAATTAGACGGATCAGAATCTATTGATATTATAGGCTTAAATGAGCATATAAAACCTTATAATCCAGTTAAATGTGTTATAAAAAAACAAAATGGTGAAACGCAAACTATTGATTTAATATTGCAAATATTTACAGATAATGAGATAAATTATATAAAGCATGGCAGTATTATGCATTTTGTGGTAGAGAATTTAAAGTAATATGCAAAGATATTTAGACCCTACGAATGATGTGGCTTTTAAAAAATTGTTTACGGACAAAGCAAGGTTAATCAGTTTTCTCAACAATATAATGAGATTACCGGAAGAGTTAAGAATTATTGATCTTGAATATATTTCAAATGAACAAGTACCAGATTTAGGACAGAATAAAAGAAGTATAGTAAACGTAAAAGTAAGAGATAATTCCGGCAATATTTATATTGTTGAAATGCAAAATGGCTATGCCGATGCTTTTTTAGCAAGGATACAATTTTATGGTTGCATAGCTTTTTCTTCGCAATTGAAAAGAGGAAAAGACTATGCTGACCTTGCCCCTGTAGTGATGATAGTAATTACTTCCGGATTTCAGGCATTACCTGAAGAAACAGAATGCATTAGTTATCATCAAACTATTAATGTTGGTAACGGTAAGAATCAGCTTAAATGTTTATCATACGTGTTTGTGGAACTTGATAAATTTAAAAAGGAAGCACATGAGCTTGAGACAATAGAAGATGATTGGTTATATATGATGGCTAAGTTTGATAAGGCAAAGGAGCCACCGAAACATACTAAAGATGAGATAGTATTATCAGCTTATAAAACTATTGAACAATTTAATTGGAGTGAAGCAGAATATAATAATTATATTAAAGCTATGCTTGCTGCTCAAACAAAGGAATTAAACCAAAAAAGTAAATTCAATGTAGGGAAAGCTAAAAAAAATATAGAAATAGCAAAAGAAATGCTACAAGATAATGAACCTGTAGAAAAAATAATTAAATATACTAAGCTTTCAAAAGAAGAAATAGAAAAGTTGAAATTAGAAATAGAGAAATAATAAGGTCAAAATATGGATAAACAACTTAAGGAATATACCGAAAGTGGTAAGAAAAATTTAATAGTAGTATATATATTATATTTATGCGGAATAGTAGCACCGATATTACCTTTAATTGGTGTATTTTTTGCATATCTCAACAAGGATAAAGGCGATAATTTTGCCACTAGCCATTATATATTCTTATTTCGTACTTTTTGCCTTAGCGTTCTTGCATGGATTGTATGTTTTATATTTACGTTTATTATTATTGGTGTAGTATTATATTTTATTTTAGCTGTTTGGTATATATTACGCATTGCTATCGGATTTAAATATATGATAAAAGATCAAGCATATCCAAATCCTATGACTTATTGGATTAAGTAAAGATGATAAAACTTACGATAGATAGTCAAGAAATAGAAGTGCCGGAGGGTACTACTGTTTATCAAGCCTGCACAAAAGCCGGTAAAGAAATCCCACATTTTTGTTATCATGAGCGGTTAAAAATTGCTGGTAATTGCCGTATGTGCTTAGTTGAAATGGAAAAATCACCAAAGCCGATAGCTTCTTGTGCAATGCCTGTGGGTAATGGTATGGTTATTCATACTAATACGCCAATGGTGAAAAAAGCCCGTGAGGGAGTGATGGAGTTTTTACTTGTTAACCACCCTCTTGATTGTCCTATTTGTGATCAAGGTGGTGAATGTGACTTGCAGGATCAGGCTTTTAAATATGGTAAAGGCACTAATAGATTCCACGAAAATAAACGCTCTATTAAAGATAAATATATGGGTCCGCTGATTAAAACAGCGATGACCAGATGTATACAATGTACTAGATGTATTAGATTCGCCAATGATATAGCCGGAATAGAAGAAATGGGGGCTATCCATCGTGGTGAGCATATGGAAGTTACTTCTTATTTAGAGCAAACTTTGGACTCTGAAATTTCCGGCAATATGATAGATATTTGCCCTGTTGGAGCTCTTAATTCCAAACCTTATGCCTTTAAAGCTCGTAAGTGGGAGTTAAGACATACTGTTAGTATTGGTGTGCATGATGCTGAAGGTTCGAATATCCGCATTGATAGCAGAGGTGACGAAGTAATGCGAGTATTACCAAGAGTTAATGAGGAAATTAACGAAGAGTGGCTCTCAGATAAAAATCGCTTTAGTTATGATGGTCTAAAATATCAGCGTTTAGATCAGCCCTATGTTAGAAAAAATGGTAAATTAGTCCCTGCAAGATTCGGTGAAGCTTTAAAGGCAATAGCTGATAAAATTAAGTCTATTAAGCTAGAAAAAATTGCTGCTTTTGCTGGGACTCTTGCTTCCGTTGAAGCAATGTTTATGCTTAAAACTTTCTTACAAAAAATTGGTTGTAATAATTACAGTGTTAATCAGTTTGATTATAAAATTGACACTACGCAGCGAGGAAATTACTTATTTAATACAACTATTGCAGGGCTTGAAAAAGCTGATTTATGCTTGTTAATCGGAGCAAATCCAAGGCAGATAGCACCAATTCTAAATAGTAGAGTAGGCGGAAGAGTCCGAGTAGGTTCATTAAAAGTAGCAAGAATAGGAGAGGGACATAACCAAACCTATAAAATTAAGGATTTAGGAAGTGATCTCAAGGTAATTGAAGAGCTAGTTTCTGGTAAGCATGAATTTGCAGAAGAACTAAAAGCAGCAAAATATCCAATGATTATAGTAGGTGATGGTGCTTATGGGCGAAATGATGGATATGCTATATTATCGCTGATCCATAAAATGGTCGATAAATATATCATGCGTGATGATTGGAAAGGCTTTAATATGCTTCATAATCATGCATCGATGGTTGGGGGGCTTGATATTGGTTTTAATACTGGAGCTAATGAATTAAAGGATATAGAACTTGCTTATCTACTTGGAGCAGATGAAGTTGATTTTGATAAGCTCAAATCAGCTTTTATAATATATCAAGGACATCACGGGGATATTGGTGCTACGAAAGCCGATGTTATTTTACCATCAGCTGCTTATACTGAGCAGAGTGGAATTTACGTGAATTTAGAAGGTAGACCGCAAATAGCCGAAAAGGCAGTATCGCCTGTAGGGAAAGCTAAAGAAGATATAGCAATTATTAAAGAGCTGGCTGATTATTTGCAAGTGGATATTGGGGTAAGTGATTTACAGGAAGTACGCACAAAGCTTGCTAAAGAATATCCCGTATTTGCTGATATCGGTAAGATTATAGAGAATAAGTTTGCTAAATTTAGCTCTAAAGATAAATTATCAAAAGAGCCTATAACTTCTAGACCTATTAATTATTACATGACTGACGTTATTAGTAAGAATTCTGTAACCATGGTAAGATGTGTTGAGGCTAAGGAGAAAAGATATTGTCATACCGCGACTTGATCGCGGTATCTCAGGACACAATCTGCGACACAAGAACCTGTGATCAAGCCACGGGGTGACAGAAATAGAGCTGATCTATACAGCAATGTCGACTTGCTCATATATTTGGTAATTAAAAAATAAAAATGAAAGAATATTATGTTTATATACTTTCAAATAAACTTAATGGTGTACTTATATATTGGAGTAACTTCTGATATTATAAAACGTGTGTGGCAACACAAACAAAAAATAATAAAAGGATTTACTACGAAATATAATCTACATAAATTAGTTTATTTTGAACATTTTAATAATATAAATCATGCTATTAATCGTGAAAAACGCTTGAAAGAATATAAAAGGAAATGGAAATTAGATTTAATCGAAGCTAACAATCCTAATTGGCATGATTTATATGAAGATATTATAAAATAATTTTGATTAGATCCCGCGATCAAGTCGCGGGATGACAATGAAATATGATAGAACTCTTTTTTGAATATATTTTTTCGTTAATTATAATTGCCTTAAAGGTGGTGGCGATTACTATCCCATTAATATTATGCGTTGCATATTTAACATATGCTGAGCGTCGTGTAATTGGGCTTATGCAGCTTAGAAAGGGTCCTAATGTTGTTGGACCATTTGGGCTTTTGCAGCCTATAGCAGATGCGGTAAAGCTATTATTTAAAGAGCCGATCATCCCCTCTAATGCCGATAAAATATTATTTGTCCTAGCACCGATGATAACCTTTATATTAAGCTTAATCGGTTGGGCAGTTATACCTTTTGCAAAAGGTGTAGTGCTTGCTGATATTAATGTCGGTGTTTTATATATCCTCGCTATTTCTTCCTTAAGCGTTTACGGCATTATTATTGCTGGTTGGGCTAGTAACTCAAAATATGCATTTCTTGGAGCTATACGCTCATCGGCACAAATGATTTCTTATGAAGTATCGATGGGGCTTGTTATTATTACTGTGTTGCTAACTACTGGCACGCTGAACTTAAGCCAGATTGTTGAAGCACAGAGGACAATACCATGGTGGATTGATTTAATGCTCATGCCGATGGGGGTGGTATTTTTTATTTCAGTGCTTGCCGAAACAAACAGATTGCCTTTTGATTTACCGGAAGCTGAATCAGAGTTAGTTGCTGGTTATAATGTCGAATATTCCTCTATGGGTTTTGCTTTATTTTTCCTAGGTGAGTATGCTAATATGATATTAGTTAGTGCAATGACTACGACTTTCTTCTTAGGGGGTTATTTACCACCATTTAATATATCGTGGTTAGATTGTGTTCCAGGTTTCTTTTGGTTTGTTTTTAAAGTAGGATTTTTGCTATTTTGCTTTTTATGGATTAGAGCAACACTACCACGATATCGTTATGATCAGTTAATGCGTCTTGGCTGGAAAGTATTCTTACCTCTAACCTTATTTTGGGTAGTGCTGGTATCGAGTGTACTAACATATACTGATAATTTGCCAAATGTTTGATATAAGATGATATCTCACATTTATAATGAAAAACTGACGTTGCTAGCATAAAGCGAGCTTTTATGTTTTAAAAAATTGATGTATTTAGACTTTTTTTCTGGATTCCCGCTTTTGCGGGAATGACATAAAAGCCATGCAACAATACTTGAAACACTTGCTAATGAGATTTATAAACGGATAAGAACTTATGTTCCTGTAATAAAAGAGCTACTTAACACTATGGACTCAAGCTTGAAAAATAAAATATGATAAATTATTTAAAATCATTTTTTCTATATGAAATAATAAAAGGTTTGGCTTTGACTTTAAGATATTTTTTTAAGGCTAAAGTCACAATCAATTATCCTTATGAAAAAAGCCCAGTGAGCCCAAGATTTAAAGGTGAGCATGCTTTGCGTCGTTATGAAAACGGCGAAGAGCGTTGCATCGCTTGTAAGCTTTGTGAGGCTATTTGTCCGGCACAGGCAATAGTTATTGAAGCGGATGAGCGAGAAGACGGTAGTAGACGTACCACCCGTTATGATATAGACATGACTAAATGTATTTATTGTGGGCTATGCCAAGAAGCTTGCCCCGTCGATGCGATAGTTGAAGGTCCGAATTTCGAATTTGCAAGCCTAACCCACACAGCTCTTATTTATGATAAAGAGAGATTACTGCACAACGGTGATAGATGGGAGCAGGCATTAGCTAATAAGTTACATAAGGACTATGAGTATAGATAGTAATATACTCTTTTATTGGAATATAATTATGTTAAAAGATCCAAATCATCATATACCAAAGGAATTTACAGAAAGTATTTACGGAGTAAAAGTTTATTGTACTTATAACTCTGAGCCGCCGACTAGTATTATTATAGATGCTATTAGATCGCTTAATTCAGATGATCATTATTTATCTCAAGTTTTGCATGGAATAAAAAATATATATCATAAGGTAGTGAGTCCATACACAGTAGAGTACAAACATTTTACGACTATGCTTTCAATAATTTGTAGAAGTCAAGATTTGATCTTACAGACGCTGTAAATTTTATATCTGAATGTCTGATAAGTTATAACTGTCAGATGAGTATTCAAGATACATCGTATAACTTCGTATAATGTATGCTATACGAAGTTATTACGATTTTTTGTTAAAATTTTATAATA
>DYDT01000121.1 GCA_020404485.1 Rickettsia endosymbiont of Diachasma alloeum
ATTATTCCAGTTGCGAACTCTTTGTAGCTTTGACATATACACTTGTGGTTAAGTTTCTTGTCAATTTACTACTTTTTCAAGTTCGTAGCTACTCTTTTCTTATCCACGCAACAATGCCTATCGTGGCTTGTACCTGTGGTATCTTAAGACGAAATCTATAACATAAGACCCCGTGATCAAGTCACGAGGTGACAATAAAATCTAGACTCTGTAGACAAACTACGAAATGACATCAAATTCAAATTCCGTATGAATTTGCCCCATAATAAAATTTATTAGGACATTGGCTAGTTCTTGACATCTTATTTAAATATAATTCTATAAATCGTGGCTCTTTAAAGCATATAATATAGGCTATTAAATGTAGACCTGCTGCGATGAATAAAATCATAATGCCGTTATTCCAAATAAATACTATCATAGTCATGATCATATTTAACGCCGCAAATTTAATACTCACACCGAATATCATGGGCGGTCTAGTTAACCCTACAAATAAAAGATCGGTTGCTAATGTTCCTGCCATATACTTTTCCTCTTTTATATTTTTTATTCAATAATAAACATAAACTTAAAAATTATTAATATAAATTTATATTTTTATTTGCAAACATAGTTAATAATATTGAGTTTGGTATTTTACTATTAACAAAATGTACATTATTACCTACACTTTCAATCACCTTAATTGCTATTTTAATTAATTCTTCTTCTAAATAGTGATTGCTATCATTTAGCATTGATTTTAATAAATTAGCATTTTGTATTTTCATATTATACTGAAATCCTCTAAATATTTGG
Organism: Rickettsia endosymbiont of Diachasma alloeum; assembly: GCA_020404485.1. Classification (GTDB taxonomy): domain Bacteria; phylum Pseudomonadota; class Alphaproteobacteria; order Rickettsiales; family Rickettsiaceae; genus Rickettsia. The sequence continues at coordinate 802 of DYDT01000121.1, forward strand.
GACATTTCATATGGAAATATTAGATGTTCTGCTCCTAAAGTAACAGCAATTGTTGCAGCAGTTAAATTAACATTTAGTAAATGGGTCTTTTCTTGGTCATCATTAGCAAAAGGAGTTATCACAGGTATAATATTACTATCTTCAAAATTTAATAGAATTTCTGGATTAACTATAATAGGCTCGCTTACAAAGCCAATATCTATAACGTCACGATTTGCAACTCTTCTATGTGATAATTTTGATTTTCTTGCTTGTAGTAAATTTGCATCTTTCCCTGAAATACCAACCGCATCACAACCTTTATTATTAAGTTTTGTCACTATAAGCTTGTTGATATAACTTGATAATATTTCCATAATAATAGGATTATCTACGGAACTATTTTCACTTACTTTATTAAATTTTTTACTGAAATTTTTATCTAATTGTGATATTAAAGATATATTTCCTAAATCTATATGGTCATGTATTATATAGATTTTAGCACCGCACATCTCAAGCAGTTTGATAGATTCTATAAAAGAAGCAAATAACTTCTCATTAATAATAATATTGATTGGTAACTTTAGAACTATCGCTTGATTTCTCAGCTCGTTACTACATGTGATTATATCCCTAATTATAGTAATGTCGCCTAAAATATTATCTATTTCTTTACTTTTCAAGTTTGATGCATTTTGCCAAACTAGTTTTAAGTTCTCTTGCACCTTCTTTACTCCTACTACTTACATAAATAAGATTACATGAGTAGTTTAAAGTTGCAAGAAAATTCTGTGCTTCTAGGTTAAGGTTTTTACGATCCGTAGCTTTATCAGATTTTGTAAAAATAATTTGAAAATCTCGCTGATTTGCAAGTAATAACTCTGCTACTTTTTTGTCGTTTTCCTTAATTCCCCTTCTTGAATCTATCAACAAGTTAACTAATTTTAGATTGTCACTATTGCGTAAGTAATGATTAATTAATATTTCCCACTGCTCTTTAACTTGATTTGGAACTTCTGCAAAACCATAACCTGGTAGGTCAACTATTATAAGTTTATCTACAAGATTAAAAAAATTAATTTGCCTAGTACGCCCTGGGGTAATAGAAACTTTAGCAAGGTTTTTGTTATTACATATAGTATTTATTAAGCTTGATTTACCAACGTTTGATTTACCGACAAAAGCAACTTGTGGTAATGCAAAATTAGGAAGTTGCTTTATATCCATAGCACCAGCTACAAATTTGGCTTGATGACGAAAAAGCTTATTATCACCTACTACTTTTTTATTAATTACTTTTTCATCAATCATAATTTTGCAACCTATATTATATGTCCTGTGTTATCCTGTAGCACAATTGCCGGCGTGGATCAGTTTCTCCGTCATTGCGAAAGAAACTGTTGTTGTATTACTCCATAAGATTGCCAATAGTACCGGACAGTTATTATTTTATGTCATTCCCACTTTAGGCTTGCTTGCGTAGATCGAAAAATGTGATCGGTGTCATCCTGTGGCGGCATTGTTGCATGATCCCGATGTCATTCCTGCAAAAGCAGGAATCTAGCATAAAGCAAGATAACCTACGCTTTTAATTTTAAAAATTTGCTGTATTTATGCTTTTTTCCTGGATTCCTGCTTTTAGCTAAGAATGACATTAAGGGTGTTTTTCGATCCACGCAACAATGCCATCACGGGATGACAGGGGAAAATGATCTAGGCGGGCAAAGCCAAACCGTTCTACACAGCAATTTTACCACAAGGTAACAATAAAAAAATTGAAATCAATCATGTAGGTTAACTTGTAGAGCTCAGATCTGCGATGATGACCATAATATTCGATTCATCCTCTAATCTGTACATCCACTTTCTTTGCTATATTACCAAGACCGCCGCTGATCTTGGATTTTAAGCTCCACTGTTCCTTTATTTGATGACGAATTTTCTTGAGAGCTCCAATAC
>DYDT01000122.1 GCA_020404485.1 Rickettsia endosymbiont of Diachasma alloeum
ATATATAGAGGTATTTTACAACCGTATCAGAATGCATTCTTCTAATGACTATCTATCACCAGTAAAATATGAAGAAATACAACAATGTGCATGAACAACTGTCCGGAAAAGTGTTGACAGATCACGGTGTATACCAGGACCATATGTATCTCTATCCAGTATTACTTGTCTTCATATTGTCATAAAGTACTTCTTCTGGTACTCCACCAAAATAATCAAATGCCCGCTTATGGCATTCTATTAATGTTGCAAGCTTCTCGTTGCTGACAAATTCTACATAGCTTGACCGACTAAACCCTAAAGTCGCTACAAAAGCTGATAGAGAATTTTTACCCTTGCCAAATTCAATCCAGTCAACTTGCATCTGTTTACCGGGTGCTGTCTCAAATCTTATTACCTCTTCTGCTTGAGGTACCGGTTTTATACTTCTTAAGTAATCTCTAAGTTGGGTTATCCCGCCTTTGTATCCTAGTTCCTTTATCTCTTGAAACATTACAGTACTGGGTAAAACTACAGGGTAAGCTGATTTTATTCTATCCTCTAGGTAGTTCTTATATGGACCAAGCTTAGTTATTAAATGGGCTCTGTTCTTGTATTTAGTAGTACCTTCATATTTTAAATACTTACGTACCGTATTTACTGATACACCTACTTCTCCTGCTATAGTTCTTAGGCTCTTACCTTGTTTGTGTAAAATCTTTATTTCCATTATTTGCTCCAGTATTAACATTCTTTTTTACCTCCTTACCAGGAGGATACACTATTAATACTGTATCAATTTTTATCCGTTGCTCTGTATCATTTTACTTCCGTTGCTAACATAAGTCAGCATTTTTTAGCTGGATTGCGTATGTACAATTACTTCGTAATTTCCTCAGAATGACGGAAAAACCGATCCATATAACCAAGCCGGACAAGCACCTAGATGATAGGAACGGAAATGATCCACACAACAATTATAATTACATTAAGCCTTAAAATAATAAAATTTTATTTCATTATCTTTAAAAGCATCTCTTTTGTTTTTAAAACCTTTTTTTAATGATCCGGAAGAAAAATTACTTGTACCAGCTTGTGCAATATCAGGACCTTCTAATTTTATCTTTGCTACACATCTTTACTACTTGGAATAACAACTGCAATATGCCCTGCTCTTTTTGGGTTAGCATTCTTATATACCGATACAACAAAGTGTTCTTGATTAGCAAACTTTTGTGCTTGAACAAAACCATCATCACGATTTGCAGTCTTAATATAACTCCATCCATTTTTTACCCCCTCTGTTTCAAGCCATTCAGCCTGTTTATTTGACAAAGCAGGTATAAACTCCTTATCACTTTCAGGATGAGGAAGCAGCGACTTATTCGGAAGACCTTATGCCTTAGAAGCAGCATACGCAAAACAACTACAATGCGATAAACGCTTTAACTTTGGAGAGTCGTATTTTTCTGTTTCTTCTAATAAGGTTTCACCTGTTTTACAATTTATTATACTACCTTTTTGCCATTTTCGTTCAACATTTAAAGAGTTAATTATCTCTAAATTCTTTTTGGCAGTTTCCGACATATTTTCGGCTTGTGAGGTAATACTAATACCAAGCAAGGAAATTATAATTAGCTTAAAAATTTTATGCATTTTCTCTCTCTTATTAATTATAAAACCCTATATACAATATCTAAAATGATAATTCAACTATTGATTGTGATTATTTTTATATTTTATTGTTTTTTAAGAAAGGGAATTACCTTTAATAAATGAAGAGTAAGTAAACGAAGTTTTATTTGGAAAATCTATGTTTCTTGACAAACTATAAGCTTTTATATATGCTACTCTAAGATTTAGCACCCGTAGCTCAATTGGATAGAGTATATGACTACGGATCATAAGGTTAGGGGTTCGACTCCTCTCGGGTGCGCCACTCCTCACTTTTCGGTATTTGTACGAACGTATCGAACGACGGACGCAAGGTATAATCAAGGTTTTGAGGTTTTAGCGTCAGGTTAGCAAATACTAAAAGTAATTACTTCTTGCCTTAGTTTAGATTTAGTTTTGTAGTTTATTTGAACATCTATTATGATGCATAAGGTATAGCTCCTATAAGCTTATATTCACTATTATCAACAGTATATGTATGTATTTCATCAGATGTATTATTACTTAGTTCAATTTCAGGTTCTATAATTACTCTAGCATGCGGTTCTAAAACTATCTCGTGTACATTTGCTTTCATACGCTGATGTATTCTCATCTTATCATTTATTTTAACTTTGACTTTATATTTTATCGGCTCATCATCACTTGAGTATGGCATAATAATTTCTTTTAAATAGATTAGAAAATTAAAAATGTACTAATATATAAACATATAGAATAAGTCAATCTGAAATTTAATTAATTTGTAGTTAAGTTAATAAGCCTGATCTATTCAAAATGTACTTCCACCCTTTTTGGATGCTGGTATCTCTCCTAATTTTGCTGTGGTCAGAAAATAAAACTAACTACGGAGTTCATACCCTAACAAAAAGCATTTATTACATTTATAATCAAAGATCTTATGAAATGTTGTTTTTAACTGCCAATTTTTTCACAAGATGGACAATTTGAATAATTAGACCGAATATATGAACCTTTTGATACTACTGCAGCTAGAGGATAAAAAACTTTCTTTTTTAAAGATTTTTGAATTCGCTTACTGATTTTTCTGCCTTTTATCTTACTACATGACAATTTTTAGAGATGTAAGGACTAAATGGTTGAATTTTTTTGATAATTCATGATGATAGAGGCAAAAATACTTGGTTCATATATGACAGATCAATCCGCTC
>DYDT01000123.1 GCA_020404485.1 Rickettsia endosymbiont of Diachasma alloeum
ACCTTTAATATGGCAAAAAAATACAAATTAACATGGCTAAATTAATAGCAAAATAGTGTGAAAGTTAAAATTAAATAATAATGCATAATAATTAATATTTTGCAGCGGAAGGTGAGATAGGTATTAATATTCTTAATTTTACCAGTATTACGGATACAGATAAATATCATAATATTTTTAATTTACATGAAAAAGACACCGGCTTAAAATATTTTTATGATATAGAATTACACACGATAGAGCTTAATAAGTTTGCCAAGGGTGCTAAAGAAGACATATCGGATATAGTAGAAAAAGTTAAAAGTGCTTTAGATATGTGGCTAGCTTTTTTAACATGTCATGATTTGCTTAATAAGGATAACCTTCCTAAAAAGCTAGATAATAAAGATTTAAAAAAAGCGTTAACAGTACTTGAGATAATAAACTTTACTAAAGAAGAAAGAGAAGAATATGAAGACCGCTTAAAATGGCTTAGAATTGAAACTAATACTCTTAAAAAAGCTGAAGCTAGAGGTGAGTCGAGAGGTGAAGCTAGAAGAAATATTGAGATAGCAAAGAACTTACACTACTTGATGGTGTAAATATAAATACAATAATGAGAGCTACAGGGTTAATTATAGAGGAAATTGAAAAACTGAAAACAGAGATTGAGAAACTTAAGAAATAATTTAGAACTTTTAAACAAAATGAAAAAAATTTACTTCATAGCAGGTGAGGCATCGGGAGATTTTATCGGTGGTCGTATAATTCAGAATCTAAAAAATGATCAAGAATTAAAGATTATTGGAATAGGAGGACGAAATATGGAAGAAGCTGGCAATTTTGAAAGCTTGTTTCCGATATCTGAAATAAATTTTATGGGTTTCTTTGAAGTAATACCGCATATTTTTAAGATAAAAAAATTAATTAATAAAACAGTTGAAGATATAATAAATAATAAACCTGATATATTAATTACTATTGACTCGCCTGGTTTTACTTACCGCGTGGCAGCTAAGGTAAGAGAGCGTTTGCCAGCACTTAAGATGATTCATATTGTTGCACCATCAGTTTGGGCTTATAAAGAGGGCAGGGCAGCAAAATATGCAAAAATCTATAATTGTTTATTTGCTCTACTACCTTTTGAGCCACCATATTTTACTAAAGTTGGGCTTGATTGTAGGTATATAGGTCACCCAATAATGGAGCAGGAGTTTTATAGTGATAAGGCAGCTTTGCGACAAGAGTTCAAAATAGATAAGGATGCAAAAGTTTTATGCGTTACTCTTGGAAGTAGAAAAGGAGAAATCTTAAGGCATCTACCAATTTTTATCCCTGCTATTGAAAAAGTTTATGATGACCATAAAAACCTTATGGTGATATTTCCGCTTGCAAATCCTGATCATGAAAGAATAATAAAGCCTTTTTTAGAAAAGGTTAGGTTTGATTATATATTCTCATATGAAAGATTGAAAAGCTATGCTGTCTCTGATTTAGCATTAGCCAAATCAGGTACTAATACTTTAGAGATAGCAGCGTCCGGTACTCCTATGATTGTAGCGTACAAAGTTAATATCTTTAGTTTTATTATTATTAGGTTATTGATAAAAATCAAATATGTTACTTTGATTAATATAATAGGGAATAGAGAAATAAGTCCGGAATTTATTCAATTTAATTGTGAAGCTAATCTTATTAGTGATAAATTAAAAGAGTTATTGTTAAATCCTCAGAAAGTTGATAAGCAAATAATGGAAAGTCACAAGATTTTACAAGAATTAGGGTTTAAATCAAACATATATCCATCTTATTTAGCTACAAAAATCATTAGACAAGAATTCTTAAAATAAATTTGTTAAAAGAGAAAGGTTTTTGCTTGAACCACTCCAAAGCATTTTTTGTGTCATAAAAAACATTAAGACTAATATAACAATAAAATATATTTCTATACTTTTTTGCATAGTATTAATCTGTTTCATTAAAGCTTTTAAATCATGCGAAATTTTCTTTTGTTCTTCAATAGTGTCAGAACGCATTGTTATTAAGAAACCTGAAATGCTTCCTAATTTATTGTGTAAAGATTTTAGCTTATCGCTTTCGTTATTTTTTGGATCGTTGTCTTGATCTTGTGTCATATTATATAATGCCTATTATTAAGATCAGTATATATACCTTTGATATTTCAAAGGTTGGTAAGTCAAATTTGGAGGTTCATAATTTCTAAAATAGAGTGATATCTACTATAATCTTTTAATATAATCCAAATATTTCAGTGCTAAATTTTTAAAACTCTTGATCTATTTTATAAGAAGTATATAATTATTAGCAAATATATGATCTTAACCAAACTTTAAGTTATTTCTACTACATGTTATTTTAAATGTCAAGAAAAAACCATATTTCATGGTATTATTATTTTCTAAGTTTTATAAAAAATGTTAAAAAATATACTAAAAATCAAGTTTTTTTATCGATACTATCTTTAATTATATTTATTACTATATTAAATACTATATTAAATTTCGGTATATTTTATATTTTTGTACCAGGTAATTTAGCTCAAACTAAGACAATAATTATCGAGCCTAAATTATCTATAAACCAAATAGTTACAAAACTTTACTCTAATAAAGTAATAAAATATCCGGAAGTTTTTAAGATAATTGCTAAAATTTACTCTATAAAAAATCCTCTTAAAAGTGGTGAATATATTTTCACGCATAATATATCGCCGTTGCAAACTTTAAGAGTTTTAGCAAGCGGCAAGTCTGTAATACATAAAATAATAGTGCCTGAGGGTACTGTAGTTCAGGAAGTTGTAAAAAAAATTAATGAAGAAAAACGTTTAATGGGGGAAATAAAAGAAATAATACCTGAAGGATACCTAATGCCATCAACCTATTTCTTTTCATACGGAGATCACAAAGAACGAATAATAGACCAAATGAGAAATCTAATGTCTAATAACTTAGATAAAGTGATGTTAAATCTTTCACTTGATTCTCCATTAAAAACTAAACTTGATATATTAACGCTTGCGTCTATAGTAGAAAAAGAAGCGGGTTCTGATGCAGAAAAACCTATCATTGCCGCAGTGTTCATTAATCGTTTAAAAAAGAATATGAAGCTGCAAGCTGATCCTACTACTATATATGCTTTAACGGAAGGACAATTTAAGCTAGCAAGAGCTTTAACTAAAAAAGATTTGTTGCAAGAATTGCCATATAATACTTATTATATTAAAGGCTTGCCGCCAGGACCAATTTCCTGTCCCTCATTAAAATCTCTAGAAGCAGTGGTAAAACCTGCTAAAACAGATGCATTATTTTTTGTAGTTGATGGAAAAGGTGGGCATAATTTTTCTAATAACCTTAATGATCATAATAGATTTGTCGAGATGTATAGGAAGAGTTTAGTAAAAACCCCTATAATTGACCATGAAAAACCAAAAGAAAATTATGAATAATAGTGAATTTAGTAAAATAGCTGAGACAGTAATTGCACATATAGCAGATAGGATTGAAGAACAAAATCAAGACATAGATATAGACCTACAAAGTGATATATTAAATATCGATACAGCTGACGGCACATATGTTATAAATAAACAAAGTGCAGCTAAAGAAATTTGGTTATCATCTCCTGTTAGCGGACCTTACCATTTTTTCTATGAGCAAGGGAAATGGAAGAATAAAATCGGGCTAGAGCTGATGAGTATTTTAACTGACGAGCTTGGAATTGATTTTAAAGAGTTAACTAGATTTACATAAACTTAAATCCTTGTCAATAACATCAGAATCTATATTTAAACAATCAAGTATAGAGTGGAAAACGTAATCGTGGCTAATTTCATTATTGGCATAATTTTTAATTGATGCTACTGATTTAGGATGCTTTTGCTTGAATTCATCTGACATCCAGACTATAAAGGGTACGGTTGTTTGTTCTGCCATGACCATAATAGCCGTTTTCCCCTAATGATTCGCCATGATCAGAGACATATAATAGAAATGCATTTTTATCTTTTAGCAAATCTATTAAATTAGACAAAAAAAATCGGTGTATAAAATAGAGTTATCATAACTATTAACAAGTGCTAGCTGCTCGCAGTTACTTGCATCAGACTTAATTTTACCACTGCAAATAGGAGTAAATTGCTCAAATTCTTTAGGGTATCTTGCGGTGTAATTCCAATGGCTACTGGATGTATGAACTACTATAAATTGTTTATTTGAATTTGAAATTATTTCTTGTACAAAGGGAAGCATTTTCCCGTCATGATCATTTAGGGAAAATAAAGCAGAGCCCCCAGGTACTATGGTAAAATTAACATCATTATAGATAGTACCTAAGTCAAAATTTGCAAAATTTCTCATTAAAGTTTGTGTACCAATCCAAGTAGTATTAAATCCTATACTAGTCAAAACTGATAAAAAACTATTTTCAAGTTTATTATCTTCAATTTTACTTGCAGGATAACGTGCAAGTAATGAGGGTATAGAAATATAAGTTAAGTTTGATGCGGATTTAGCTTTAAAGGAAGTAAGATTTTCGATATTTTTCAATCGAGGTGTTGTATCACGCATATAACCGTTAATACCGAAATGATCAAATCTTGCGGACTCTCCTATGACTAAAACACCGATAATATCATTATCGGAATTATCTACGAAATTATACTGCTTACTAATGTCTATTTGAGCATGATTTTTACCTCCTAGGCTGCCAGCAAAATTAAGATAAGTATTATGTAAATATTGAATAGGAAAGTAGTTTTTTAATATTTTAAAAGATGGAGTAATGATATTATATAAAAAGATAAGTAAGCAAGCTGCTGATAATAGTTTTGTGATGAAAGATTTAGTATCAGAAGTGGCAAAAGATTTGAGAGTATAAAGACAAGCAAAAAAGCTAAAAATTATCCATATTATTAATTTAATACTTATAAGTTCATAAACTTCGTTTAAATCTGTTGAAAAAAAACTACCAATTACTTGTTTAGTAGGAGTTACCTTAAAGAAATAAATATAATAGCTAGCTATTGCAGAAGTGATAAATAAGAAGCATGAACCAAATTTTAACGCTAATCTATGTACGCTAAGACCAAAAAATGCTATAAAAGAAAATATATAAATATAGCAAAAATCTTTTGATAGTTCTAATATTCCTCTAAAGATTGTTGCTTTATAATAATCAAATTTATAAATTAATATTGCACTATTAAATAGTAAGCAGTAAATAAAGGCTAAAATTGCCGATAATTTAATATCTAAATGTTTTTGAATATTTTTTAGCATATAATAAAATAATTATATAAATTTTGTACACACAACCTATCATGATCGTAAATAATCTTCAAGAATTTTATCGGCTTTTATTACCAAATGCACCTCTTATCTCTATTGATTACGGCAGCAAAAAAATAGGTATTGCTATATCTAATCAAGAACGTAATATAGCCATGCCACTGAATATTATCACTGAAGCAAGTAAAAAAGTGATTATTGCTTCTTTACTTGAGAAAATTGAACAATATAAAGCTTGTGGTATTGTAATAGGCTTGCCAATTGACATGAGCGGAATACAGACGGAGCAAACAGCTATAGTGATAAAATTTGCTGAAGAATTGACAAAATCTATAAATTTACCTATATATCTACAAGATGAACGACTCACTACAAAAGCCGCAAACAATTTTCTAAAATCATTTGGTATTAAACGAAAAGAACGTAATAATAATGATGATGCAGTAGCAGCTAGTATGATCTTAGAGACAGTCCTTAATTCTATTAACAAACTTTAGGTTCGAGTCCTCTAGGGCTTTCCATAAAGGACTATTTTTGAATTGAAACAAGAAAACCCTACCAGATCAAGGAATCAGTGGTGTGAAAAACGTTTTTATATTAAATTTAACAAATGTTTCCAAATCGAACCTTTAAATAGCTTATTATATTAGGGTTTTAAGTATATCTTATTCCGTAAATGTAAGAATGGTTAAAAGCAGAGGACTATTTGCTAACCTAGAAAATGTGAATTTATTTTTGGAACAATTAATATTAATATGTAAATAATTTTTATGGAAGATTTAAACAGCTGGAAAGAAAAACATGAAGCTTGTGAATATGCTAAAAAACTTCTTGATAAAATCGAGGATTTAAACACTAAAGTAAAGAATCCTATAGATATTGATAAAATTAACAAAGGTATTTATTACGCTCGTAAATATCATGGTCTCCAAATGCGTCAATCAGGTGATCCGTACTATTCCCACCCTATTGAGGTAACTATAATGCTTGCAGAGTTTGTAGCGTATAATTCTCCAAAGCTTTACAACGCTATTATGTTACAAGCAGCATTGCTTCATGATACTATTGAAGATACGGAACTTACTGAAGAAATAATTACTGAGATTTTTGGTGCAGAAGTTGCAAAGCATGTAGAAGGTCTAAACAGAGTTAAACCTAGTGGAAAAATAAGTGCCGAAGAAAGTCTCAATTTACTAATTAAACAAAAAAGATATGATACTGTACTTATAAAACTATTTGATCGTATTCATAATATACAAACCTTAGAATCTAAGACTCCTGAAAAGGCTCATAAAATAATTAAAGAAACGCTAAGAAAATTTTTAGTTTTTGCCATACATTTTTAACGCTAATTTAGGATAAGGGGTAGATAAAAAGGTTAGAGATAAAGGGTTTCAAGGTGAAGCATGTTGAGTTATGATAGATTTTTTAATAAAAGATCAGTAACTCAACATGAAAAAATGTATCATAACTCCCACATTCCGCTCCAAAATATCAAAATAAAATAATTATTGAATAATTAATGCAAAAAGTATTCACTAAGAATGAGTAATATTATAGAGTACACTAAGTGATGAGAATAGAAA
>DYDT01000124.1 GCA_020404485.1 Rickettsia endosymbiont of Diachasma alloeum
AAAAGCACTATTAGTATGGAGCTAAAAAGAAACGTAATAACTTCGTATAGCATACATTATACGAAGTTATACGAAAATAACTAAATAGAGCGATGTAAGTTCCTTGTCAATAAACAAAAATAACTAATTTTAATTTTCTTCCACAGAATCTAAATCAAGCTTTTTATACATTTCGTGATAAGAAGAATACTCATTTATGTTTAAACCGCTAGCTGATCCTTCTAATATTTTAATGGATTCTGCATTCAGTTCCTTTTCTTGTTTTATCTTATTATCCATAATAGTGTATTTTTATAGCTGGTATGAGCTTTTAAAAATCTAAATCTGTATAGTAATTTGGTGGAGTAAAGCCCGGGATTCTATCTTGCAATAATAATCTAAAAGCGGGTCTTGATTTAATCAGTGAGTACCAATGTTTAATAACAGTCCATTTATCCCAATAAATTTCACTGAAATAATCAAGTACGGATAAATGACAAGCTGCTGCAATATCAGCAATAGTTAGGGAGTCTGAAACTATATAACTGCTTTTCTCAAGTAAGCTAGTCATATATTCTAGGTGATAATTTAGGTTATTTTTTGCAGCACGTAAAAATTCAGTTCTCGGACTGCTCATTTTAGCGATTGATCTTATAACTTTTTCATCGATAATAATTTTAGTAACTTCACGATAAAATTTATCATTAAACCAAAAGAATAATCTTCTAATTTCACAACAAACATCTACATCCTCATCTAAAAAACTAAAATTTGGATATTTACTATGAAGATATTCTACAATAGGATAAATACCAACTACAGATAAGCCATATTGCTCTTCTAAAACAGGTAATGTTCCGGCAGGGTTTATTTTTAGGAATTCTTTATTAAACTGCCAATAATCTTCTTTAATTGTGGTAAATTGTATATCTAATTCTTTTAAAAAGACACGAGCTTGCCTTGAGATGGGACAAATAGGATAATGATATAATTTCTTCATTAAAAGTTTAACATGTATACTTCTTTTCTTTCAAAAGTAGTATGAAATACTACTTTTGAAAGAAAATTATAATAAAGGTCTATAAGCCGGATTCTGTACGAACTATAAATAGCTCGTTGTAGTTATTTATCTAGGATAAACGTTATCGTTTACCTCAAGCAATCTACCCGCATTACAAACCGGTTAGAGATACCCGGGAGCTTATAAAAGCTCTGTAACGCCTATTTGATTTTGCTCTTGGTGGGGTTTACCATGCGTAACTTGTTACCAATTTACCGGTGTGCTCTTACCACACCTTTTCACCCTTACCCTACTTGTATATATACATATACCAGGGCGGTTTATTTTCTGCGGCACTTTCCCTAAAGTAATTTACTCCGCCGGGCGTTACCCGGCACCATACCTCTATAGAGTCCGGACTTTCCTCGTAATTTTTTAAAAATCACGCAACTACACGACCTATTTAGATTATGCTAAATTTTTACAAATTAGTCAATATTTACTATTAACAATAATTTAACGTTGCCACTATTATTAGCATAATGTATAAATAGGGTTTAAGTTCCAAATACCATCAATAATTATTAGCAAATTTTATATATATATGAAAAAATTAATTTACTATTTTGGTAGTAACGGTAGCGATGGAAACGCTAGTATGAAAGATATCCTTGGTAATAAAGGGGCTGGGCTTGCTGAAATGTCTAACTTAGAATTACCTATACCTGACGGCTTTACTATCACTACTGAACTTTGTAACTATTTTTATACTCATGATAACAGCTTTCCTAAAAATTTTAGAAATGAGTTAAAAACAGCTGTAGAAAAACTTGAAGTCACCACTGGCAAAATTTTTGGAAGCACCAAAAATCCTTTGTTATTATCAGTAAGATCGGGTTCTATTGTTTCAATGCCTGGTATGATGGATACTATACTTAATCTTGGGATGAATGATGAAGTTTGTACGGCTCTTGGTGAAGTGTGTAAGAACAAAAAATTTGCTCTTGATAGTTATAAAAGATTTCTAGAAATGTATGGAGCAACTGTTTTATCCATACCAAGTGATTTATTTGAACAAATTTATGAAAGACATAAAATTCAAGCTGATATTTATAGAGATAGTGATATTACACCGGAATTATTAGAAAAGATTATTGAAGACTTTAAAAAATTACATGTAAAATATGCAGAAAAGTTAATAACCGATCCTTACGAACAGTTAGAATCAGCAATTAAAGCGGTACTTAATTCTTGGATGAGTAACAGAGCAGTTATATATAGAAAAATCAATAATATTTCTGAAAGCTTTGGCACTGCCATCAATATACAATCTATGGTTTTTGGTAATTTAAGCAAAACTTCAGCAACAGGAGTTATTTTTACTAGATCACCCTCTACAGGTGAAAAAAAGCTTTTTGGTGAATTTTTAATTAATGCTCAAGGAGAAGATATAGTATCAGGCACTAGAACACCTTTGCCTATTATTTCTGATGACTCAAATTCTATGAAAGCAACAATGCCGAAAGTCTTTGATGAATTGTCAAAAATTTCTGAAACGTTAGAGAAGCATTACCTAGATATGCAAGATATAGAGTTTACTATAGAAAATAGCAAACTCTATATCTTACAAACTCGTACAGCTAAAAGAACTGCTATTGCTGCTATAAAAATTGCTGTACAAATGGTGGAAGAAAAGCTGATCTCTAAAGAGCAGGCTTTAATGCGAATCGATCCTGAGTCGTTAAACCAATTATTGCACACTCGTATAGATTATAGCAAAGGTCTTACATCTATTGCGGATGGATTACCTGCCTCCCCAGGAGCGGCAACTGGTATTATCGTATTTTCACCTTACGATGCTGAAAAATTATCACATCACCATAAGGTGATTTTAGTAAGGCACGATACTAGTCCTGAAGATATTAACGGCATGCATGTTTCCTCAGGTATTTTAACAATACGAGGGGGTATGACTTCACATGCTGCGGTCGTAGCAAGAGGTATGGGCAAGCCCTGCGTTTGTGGAACTAATAATTTAGTAATAGATGAGAAAAAACAAACATTAACAGCTGGCGATCTGGTACTTAAACAAGGCGACATTATCACAATTGATGGAGGTACAGGGAAAGTTTTCTTAGGAACAATGCCATTAATTCAACCTACTTTTAGCGAAGAATCAAAACTAATTTTAGAATGGGCAGATGAGGCAAGTAAACTAAAAATTCGTACCAATGCCGAAACAGTAAGTGATGCTCTAGTATCGGTAAAATTTGGTGCTACAGGCATAGGTTTATGTCGTAGTGAACATATGTTCTTTGATAAAAACAAAATTCCTCTAGTACGGGAAATGATTATTGCCCCTGATATAGATAGAAGAAAGCTTGCAGTGCAGAAATTACTACCTCTTCAAACACAGGATTTTAAGGCTTTATTTAGAGTGATGGGCGATAAACCAGTAAATATTAGATTACTTGATCCGCCATTGCATGAGTTTTTACCGACAACTGAGGAAGATAAGAAAAATCTAGTAAGTAGTTTAAACCTACCACTATCGATGATTAATCAACGTTTGCACGCTATGCACGAAGTAAATCCTATGCTTGGTCATCGCGGTTGTAGACTTGGTATTTGCTCACCAGAAATTTATCAGATGCAAGTTGAAGCGATCTTTACAGCTATTTATGAGCTACATAAAGAAGAAAATATTGAATGTAAATTAGAATTAATGATTCCTTTAATTAGTAACGTTAATGAAATCAAGAAGCTTAAAGGTGATATTTATGAAATGATTCATGAATTAGAAGAGCGTTATGAGCATAAATTCTCATTTAGTTTAGGTACTATGATTGAGTTACCAAGAGCAGCACTTAACAGTAAAAAAATAGCTGAGAAAGTTGATTATTTTAGTTTCGGTACTAATGATTTAACCCAAACTACATATGGAATTTCAAGGGATGATATAGCCTCTTTCTTACCTTATTATTTAGAGGAAAGAATCTTTGAGTCTGATCCGTTTATCACACTAGACGAAGAGGGAGTAGGAGAATTAATTGAGATTGCCATAAAGCGAGGAAAAAGCAGCAACCCTAGCTTAAAGTTAGGTGCTTGCGGCGAGCATGCAGGACATCCTGCCTCTATAGAATTTTTCCATAGAATGAATTTGGATTATGTTTCCTGCTCCCCTTATCGTATTCCAATCGCACGAATCGCCACCGCACAAGCTAAAATCAAGCACGGATAAGTATTGTTGCACGGATCGATTTTTCCAATTGTTATCCCGCAAGCTTGTAGCGGGATGACAGAGCAAAATAACACACACAACACACTAGCTTCTTTTCACCATGACGCCCCCTAAAATCTTAATTATCCCTTAATTATTTGACAAATCTTAATATTTTAACTATTACTTAACTAAGTTTTTATTGTAAATAATTTTATAAGGGGAATTTTATGTTAGATCTTAAGTCATTAAATACAATTTTATTTAGCAATAAAGAATCAGAATTAAAAATAGCAATAAAAAAAATAAGAGAACAATTTGAGCCAGAAGAAGCTAAAAATATTTTATCTTATGCTAAAGTTTATAACGAAATCTTAAATGTTAACTCATTGGATATAGAACTTAATAAACCCATCAAAGTAATAAACGATGAAGAGATTATAAATAAATAAATTCTACGATTTAGAAAAAGATAGTCCTTTATTTAGTTTTTCAAGCTTTGCACGATTAGTAGAAATAAAAAATAAAGAATTAGCAAATGCTAAAAAAGCCAATGATACTTCTAAAATACAGCAACTAACAAATGAAATAAGAAAACTCCAATCTTATCTAGACGATACGCAGGCACAGGTAACGTTAAAAATATTAAAGCATGAAATTGCTAAAGAACAATATGTTAAATCATTTAAACTAAGTAAATTAATAGCTGATTATATTGAACAAAATAATACAGAAAATAATAGCTTAGCTTATAAACATGCATATGATATGATAGCTTGTTTTGGTGGCAAAATCAGTCAGAATCAAGATATAATTGCCAATTTACAAGGTTTTTTAAGTGATAAAGGATTCTTAACTAATCCAAAGCCGCTGCATGATACATTTGCAGCATTTAGCTTTCCTTTAGATACAAAAACATCACTTTAAAAAAATGGCAAGAACTGATTGACAAACATGGTAAAGAGGCAATGACATTATTTGCCATTGCTGATAGAATTGAAGCGAAAAAAGCTCAAACTACTGATATCGAGAAAAAAATATAACCCCTAAGGATTTAAAATGACAATACTATAAGTAAGTAGAACAAAACCTATTTAAAATAATAAAATTTTAAATAGGTAATGATGAACAGAAAATATAGACACTTATCTCGCGAAGAGAGATATGAAATAAAAAGAATGT
>DYDT01000125.1 GCA_020404485.1 Rickettsia endosymbiont of Diachasma alloeum
AATCGCTGATTCTTTAAATTCAGCTGGATATACCTTTGGTTTTATATCTGTCATTTTTATCCTTTCTGTTAATATCGTCTATTATTAACTGTCCGGAAAACTATAGCCACATCATTTTCGGTAAATAAAGAATCGCCAAACATAAAATGCCTATAACTAATTATTAACTAAAAGCTAATATATTAAATAATCTAAAATTTCAAGAAAATAAAAATTGTTTTTTTTTTATTATATTCTCACTTTAAAAACTATTAATATTTCTTAATTATTTTTATGTAATTTATTTTATATTTCAAGTCAATTAATTAAAATCCCTTGACTTAGGTTAATTCCTATAATATCCTGTAATTTACCATTAAATCCCAAGATAACCCAAATAATACCAATGAATATATTTTTATCGAAATTTATCAATAATAATATTGATAAAAAGGGTAGGGTATCAGTGCCGGCAAATTACAGAGCGGTATTAGGGAAAGAAGCATTTAATGGGATAATTGCTTATCCATCTATCAGAAATAATTGTATAGAAGCTTGCGGTATCTCGCATATTGAGAAGCTAAGACAGATGATTGAGTCGCTTGATCCGTACTCTGAAGAGCGAGACGCTTTTGAAACTATAATATTTGGTGAAGCTGTACAGCTTTCATTTGATGGAGAGGGTAGAGTAATATTGCCTGCATCTTTAATGCAGCATGCAGGGATTGAGGATCAAGTATGTTTTGTAGGTAAAGGAGTAATTTTTGAGATTTGGCAACCGCAGAATTTCAAAGATTATTTAGCTTCTGCTCAAAAACTTGCTCATGAGAAACGTTTAACTTTAAGGAATACGAATTGATGCAACAGCCTCATATACCCGTAATGTTAAACGAGATGCTAAGGTTTTTAGCACCAAAAGCTGGTGAATCCTACTTAGATTGTACGTTTGGAGCAGGTGGATATAGTAAAGCAATATTAGAAAATTGTGACTGTTATGTTACAGCTTTGGATCGTGACCCAAATGTGATTAAGAAAGCAGAAGAAATACAACATAATTATAAAGATAGATTGGATTTTGTAGAAACAAATTTTGGTAATTGTTTTGCAAAGCTTGAATCAAAAAAATTTGATGGCATAGTGCTTGATTTAGGTGTTTCTTCTATGCAACTTGATATGCCAGATCGTGGATTTTCGTTTTTACATGACGGACCTTTAGATATGCGTATGAGCGGGCAGGGGCTTAGTGCTGAAGAATTTATAAATACCGCAGAAGAGAAAGAGATTGCAGATATAATTTATAAATATGGCGATGAGACTTTTTCGAGAAGAATTGCTAAGAAAATTGTAGAAGCAAGAAAAACAACAAGAATTGATAGTACTGGAAAGTTAGCTGATATAGTGCGTAGCTGTATAGGTTTTAGAAAAGGTAAAATTGATCCGGCAACTAAGTCTTTTCAAGCCATCAGGATTTACATAAATAACGAACTTGGAGAGCTTGAGCAGTTCCTAGCGAATGTAAAAAATATACTAAAAAAAGATGGTCGTTTAGTTGTTGTTTCGTTTCATTCGTTAGAAGACAGAATAGTTAAGAATTTTTTTAAAGAAAATTCAGAAAAGCCGGTAGCAAGGTCAAAATATGCTAAAGATGATGTTATATTGAATCCAGATAAATGGCTTAAAATTATTACTAATAAAGCGGAAATACCATCAGATAAAGAGATATCTTTAAATGTAAGGGCAAGATCAGCAAAGCTAAGAGCAGCAAAAAAAATATAATTATGAGTATTAAGAAATTTCATTATTTAGTATTGCCAGTGATAATTGTAGCAGTTTGCAGCTTGTTTACTATTAAGGAACGAGTTTCAACTTTTGATTACCAATTAAGTAGTGTTTTAAAACAAATAAATAGCGAAAATAATAATATTCATATTTTGAAAGCAGAAAAAGCTTATCTCATCTCGCCAGTAAGGTTAAAGAATCTCGCAACTGCTTATTTACAATTACAAACGGTAAAACCTTGTCAAATGGTAAGAGATCCGTTATCACCGATTACTGCCTCAAATATTAAATTTGATCATGATATTAATATTTTTAAAAGCAATAGTAAGTGGAGACATAAAAAAATTACAAATAATAAATATATACAGACAGTTTCAAGTAGAGAGAAGCCTTAAGCGTCATTGCGAGTGAACTTAAGTAGAGCGTGGCAATCTCAGGACTTTTTCATAAGATTGCTTCGTCAATTACTTAGGTAATTTCCTCGCAATGACAAAAGTCGTTGTCAGCTTGAAACAAAACAAATTAATATGAAACAGATTTTAGAAAAGTGGAAACCTGATATTAAGAGTTTAATATTCTGGAATGTTTGTAGTAAAAATACAAGAATCCGATTATTTATAGTTATTGGTGCTTTTTCTTTTCTTTTCTGTACTTTATCTTACAGGCTTGTAATAGTTGCTACTAATGTTTATGATAAAAATCTCCACGCTCTAAAAAAGAATAGCCAGTTTAGAAAAGAAATAGTCGATCGTAATGATAATTTGCTTGCTGTAAATTTGCCATCTGCGTCATTATTTGCCAATCCGCAAATAGTAATTGATCCCGAAACTTCCGTAAAAAAAATAGCTGAGATTCTGCCCGATATCAACAAGGCTAAGCTACTTGCTGATCTTAAATCCAATAAAAGTTTTGTATGGGTTAAAAGAGATTTATTGCCTAGTCAGCAAGAGAGAATAATGAGTCTTGGGTTGCTGGGTTTTGATTTTGAAGAAGAACAAAAGCGTATTTACATATTTTCTAATTTATCATCTCATATCGTGGGTTATGTTGGTAGGGATATGGGGGGGCTTAGTGGACTCGAACTTGCTTATGATAAATATTTAACTAATTCCGATCTTGATTTAAACAAGCCAGGAAAACAGAAAGAGCCACTTAAATTATCGATTGATATTAGGTTGCAAAGTATCTTGAGCGAAGAAATCGACAAGACTTTAAAGCAATTTAGTGCTATAGGAGCGGTGGGTATTATTGCAAATCCTAATAATGGTGAGATTCTAGCTTTAGTTAGTAAACCGGATTTTGATCCTCATTATCCAAGTGCTGCAAAGCCTCAACAGCTTTTTAATATGGCAAGCCTTGGAATTTATGAAATAGGGTCGGTGTTTAAGTCTTTGACTATGGCGGTCGGTTTTGATATTGGTGCGATAAATATGAATGATGCTTATGATATAAGCTATATGAAAGTCGGTGGTTTTCAGATTAAGGATTATACCCCAAGACAAGGGTGGCATAGTGTACCGGATATTTTTCTGCATTCTTCAAATATCGGTGTAAGTCAGATTATGCTTGAAGTAGGTAAAAATAATTTTAGGAAATATTTAAAGAAATTAGGTTTGCTAGATCAAGTGCAAATAGAATTACCGGAACGTGGTACTCCTCTTTTCCCTTCAGAAAAAAGATGGAATGAACTAACTAGTGCTACTATGTCTTATGGTTATGGCATTTCAATTAGTCCTTTACATTTTGTTAGGGCAATGCTACCTGTTGTAAATGGTGGTATTTTATATGATCTTACTTTGCTAAAAAGAAATGATGAAAAGGTTGAAGGGACAAGAGTATTTAGCGAAAATACTTCAAAGCAAATGAGGCAGTTATTTAGAACTGTGGTAAAAGATGGGACAGGTAAAAGGGCAGAGGTAAAAGGATATTTGATTGGTGGAAAAACCGGTACTGCTGAAAAATTATCAAGCAATGCTGGTAAAAAGAAATATCTTAAAAATAGCCGTACTACATCATTTTTGGGATTACTACCAGCCTCAAAGCCTGAATATGTTATCTATATTATGATTGATGAGCCAAAACCTACTAAAGAAACATTTGGCTTTGCAACAGCTGGTTGGACTGCTGCACCTACTGCCGGAAGAGTACTTGAACGCATGATATCACTGTACGGCTTAGAGCCAATAGAGCAAATAGGGGAGGTGGTAGAGTAAGTTTTTGTTATCGTCATTGCAAGGAGGCATTGCCCGCATGGATCATTTTTCTCTGTCATCCCGTGGCGGCATTGCCTACGTGGATCGGAAAGCATCCTAAGGTAGTCATTCCCGCGTAGATCGAAAAACACCCTTAATGTCATTCCCGCGTAGGCGGGAATCTAGGGAGAAAAAGCATAAATACAGCAAATTTTTAAAATTAAAAGTTCGCTTTATACTAGATTCCTGCTTATGCAGAAATGACATAATGACGGGAAAACTGAAATCGAGTCTAATAAACATTTTTTTAGAGGTTTATATTTATGCAAAATCAAAATCCCGATTATAGCCCTGTTATTGAAGAGCTTAACAAAGCTTATAAAAACTATATTATAGCCAAAGATGCGTTAATAGAGAGGTCGGCATACTTACTATAACCATACGCATCAAGTTAAGCTGTAAACTGCCTTTGTTACAGTAGTTTATGAATAGTTTGATGATAGCATCATATGTAACTATGAAGACATATTTAAATATAAATGCCTTATTTAGGGT
>DYDT01000126.1 GCA_020404485.1 Rickettsia endosymbiont of Diachasma alloeum
GATACATTGGTTACTATTTTGTATAATATTTCTACCCAATCAGCACGTTGGATAAGGCTTTTGCACTCAATATTTTGCCATCCGGAGATAACAAAATGAAAAATTGTCATGTAGTGAGAGCTAATTCAGCTATATTAGCATTAATTTACTATCCGATGATAGATAAACTAAATATAATAATCATCTGAAAGTCAAAAAATCATGCATAAATTCTTATTAACTTTAAAATTAATGCGGGCAGATAAACCGGTAGCTTATTTGCTGGTCTTCTTTCCTGCCTTATTTGGCTTGCTGCTTGCAAATCCGTCTAAAGCAGATTTAATACATTTACTGCCATTATTTATCCTAGGTAGCATAACTACAAGAAGTAGCGGGTGTATTATCAATGATATATTTGATCGAAAATTCGATAAGCATGTTGCCAGGACTAAAAACCGCCCTATAACTAGCGGTGCTTTGTCTATAAAATATGCTATCAGCATACTCTTTATTCTTGCTTTTATCTCGCTTTTTATTTTGCTAGCTTTGAGTAGGACGGCAATATATATAGGTTTTTTTGCAGTAATTATGATTAGTACATATCCGCTAATGAAACGGATCACTTACCTCCCACAAGTTTTTTTAGGCTTTACGTTTAATTTAGGAACGCTAATAGCCTATGCAGCAGTTCAGAATAAGCTTGATATAGGAGCAATTATCATGTATTTAGCCTGCTGTTTATGGACGATAGGGTATGATACGATATATGGATTTATGGATATAAATGACGATAAGAAAATAGGAGTAAAATCTTTAAGTATTTATTTAGAGAATAAAGCCTATAAATTTTGGCTTTATATATTTTATGTTGGATTTATTTTGTTATTTATCTCAGCTGCCGGCTATAATCTAGACTATCTACCTATCCTCGGTGCTTCAACCTTATTAATATTACAAATAGCAACTTTAGAAATTCACAATCCGGCTAATTGCATGACGAGATTTAAAGCAAATCATTATGCCGGATTGCTATTAAGTCTAAGTCTTTGTTAAATATGAGATATATTTCTAAAAAATTAAGATCTGATAGAAACTGATGAAAAAAAAGCTCTAATAAAAGCAATAGCAAATAATTATTGTATAAATTATCTTATTCTTGATGACGATTAAATAAGTATGCTAGAACAAAAGCTTTAATACAAGTAAATCGAACTTGATGAACAAATTAAACATGCTTTCAAAAATTGTGGGTTTGAACCTAAACTTGCAACTTCATCCAAAAATTTAATTGAACTGCTTAAAGGCGGCACATCCGTCATAACTTCAGTTATTCATAAGTTTAACAAAGCTTTTTTTGAAGACTTTCAAGATTCTAATAACAACTTTTTTGTCCTTGTCGATGAAAGTCACCGCACTCAATACGGTGATTTAGCCAATAAAATCTCACTACATGACAATTTTTCATTTTGTTATCTCCGGATGGCAAAATATTGAGTGCAAAAGCCTTATCCAACGTGCTGATTGGGTAGAAATATTATACAAAATAGTAACCAATGTA
>DYDT01000127.1 GCA_020404485.1 Rickettsia endosymbiont of Diachasma alloeum
CTCTATAACTTAATGAAAATCTACACTTCATATACACAAATAACATTATTATTTCAGGTGATGAACAAAATCCTTTAAAATGCTTCAAAAGTGTCGGGGATATCTGGAATGGCATACTGCTAATTTTTTAGTCCCGTATAACACATATCATAATACTTAGCAATAGATGCAACAGAACCGAAACAGCAACGTTGATGTCGTTAGTGAGGTTTTCTTATATTACCCCTTGGAGAAATAATATAAAAAATTAGTAAATTATTGAGTGTATTGTGGTGCTACTAGGGGGAATTGAACCCCCAACCTCTTCATTACCAATGAAGTGCTCTACCCCTGAGCTATAGTAGCATAGAGTTTTATTTCAAACTCTTTTTGCCATATACTTGCCATTAAATCAAGAAGAATTTTGGAATTTGTTAGATTATTCCACTATTATCAGAAGCTTCACCACACATATCAGCCTCTTTAGAAAATACAGAATTCTTCAAAGTGAAGAGCAGCATCTTCTGAATTTTTAATGTCAAGATAGCCTAGTAAAAGATTATTTAGCCAATATTTTCAAAAAAAGCAAGTATATTTAGGTACGGTTTTTATAAAAGAATAATGCTATCAATGCAAGGATGCAGCTTAAAATGATATAATAAACTGCAGAAGTAACTTGACCCGTTTTTTGCACTAGATACTCAAAAACAAGTGGAGTAGTACCACCAAAAAGAGTTGTAGCGGTGTTATATGAAAGCGAGAGTGCGGTATTGCGTATTTCAGTAGGATAAAATTCTGCTTGCACAGCTGGTTCAGGACCGATATAGCTAGCAGCAAGCACTGCAAGTATAAATTGTGAAATAATTACGCCGGTGAAATTACCTGTTTCAAAATTATTAAGTAAAAACGGAGTTGCTATAATAATCACTATAAGGTTAATTACAAAAATTTTCCTGCGACCTATAACATCGGATAAATAACCGCTGAGTAATGTTACAGCTATCATAATCACGTAACATACGCTAGCTAAGCTATTTACTTCATTTTCGGTAAAGTTGCGACTGATTTTTAAAAATGACACTAGATAAATTGCATGCAAATAGAATATTATCGAACCTGGAGCATTGATAAAAATCGAAATTAATATATCAAACCAGTGCTTAGTAATAACTTTTTTTAGCGGCGAATTCTGTATCTTTTTCTGTTCTTTTAAATTTTTAAAATTCGGCGTTTCATGCATATGGTTTTTAATGTAAAACGCTGCAAAAAGGATAAAGAAACCGAGTAAAAAAGGTATCCTCCAGCCGAAACTATCAAACTGTTCAGCGTTTAAGATATTCTTAACGATATAAGAAACAAAAGAGCCAAGCAATAAACCAGCACATATACTAGACATTGAAATACTGCCAGTAAAGCCTCGATGCTTTGGATGAGTATGCTCAATAACAAATGAGATAGAACCGGTTAAAGCTCCGCCCATTGACAGCCCTTGTAAGATTCTCACAACAATCATTGATATAGTAGCTGTTATACCGATAGTATGGTAGGTTGGTAATATTCCGATTAATACAGTTGGGGCAGACATGCAGAATAAAGCACCAGTTAAGGCTGCTTTTCTGCCAAATTTGTCACCAATAACACCAAAAAATATACCTCCTAGTGGTCTTGCCAAATACCCTATAGCAAAGACTAAAAAAGCCTGCAATAAAGAAGTATTAGCATCGTCATTCGGGAAAAACTTAGTTCCGATTATCGGTGCAAAATAACCGAATAGTACGTAATCATACCACTCAAAAGTGTTGGCTATGCCGCTTGAAAATACTATTTTTCTTCGATTCATATTTTTTGCTCATGGTTTTCTTTTCAGAATATATTATAAATAAAGTTGCTGGAATTATGATGACCGCCCCATGCAATGTACTTTTGTCTGGAAACTCGTTAAATATGAAGTATGCTGCTATTGCCGAGATAACAAGCTCTAAATACCTGTAAGGAGCAGTGGCGGTAGCATCTACCATAGAAAAAGCTTTAAGTAGCAAAAATAATATTAAACTCCCACTACTGCCTAAAATAAACAATAACGCTAATTCAAAAAGAGTCGGAGTAAGCCAGTAGTTAGCAGCAGGTATCGATACCACAGCAGTTACTATTGCTGAATAAAATAGCATACTAATCATTGACTCTTTTACCACAAATTTTTTATTTATAATATCAAGCATGGCAAATGAAATGGCGGCTAAAATAAAATAGAGTATTTCAGGGTTAAAATCTTCAGCATGAGGTTTAAGCGTAATTACTAGTCCAACGAATCCTACTATTGTTACTACCCATCTTTGCCAAATGATATTTTCATTGAGAAAAAATACGGCAAGTATTAAAGTAAATAACGGAATAGAAAAGCTTATAACTGTTGCAGTAGTAACAGGGGCAATACTTAAGCCGTAAGTCCATGAAGTCATACCGAAAAACAATAATAATCCTCTTAGAATGTGAACAAAAGGACGACTTGTTTTTAAGGTATTTTTACCATAATAAACAACGAAAGGTAATAAAACTATGCTACTGAAAAAAAAACGAAAAAAAGCTACTTCAAAGCTATGTAATCTAGTTCCTAAATATTTAGACATTACATCGTTAGCACTACTACTTACTAGACTAAGTAAGAACCAACCTATACCTATTGAATATGTTTTTAATGCATCATTCATTAATATACTCCAGTAATTTCTATAATTTTATTTATAATTTCTTGACTTTTAATATGAAAAAATCTTATCTTCTAAAAAAGATAAATACATAACGATGAAAAGCTTATGTTATAATATAATAATGAATTTTAAGCAAGTATAAGGATTGTAACTATGATAAAAATGTCTAAAAGGTTAGGAGTAATTTTGTTTGTATCATGCATAAGCATTAATAGCTTTGCTAAAAGCATGGAAGCTGATGTGAATGCTGTACCGGAGTATAACTATGATGATGTTCCATATTATGAAAATGAAGGAAGTTTACTCGTTAAAGTGCGTCTAAACGGAGTTTTTGCACATGCTAAGCAGAAAAACTTACCTGCTCCTACAGTTCCTCAGCCTCTTCCAATAGGTGAGTTTGTAAAAAATGGTTATGGTGGTGATATATCTACTACTATATTCTTCAACAATTATTTTGCTACTGAATTATCTTTAGGTTTTAATGTGTTACGTACTAAAAATTCAGTGCTTAGTAATGTATCTTACAACTATGGCGTTGGAGCAACACCTGGTAAAAGCAAGCCTCTATATATGATCCCAGCAACTATTACCGGACAATTTCATGTAGCACCTTTTGGTGGCATTAGACCTTATGTAGGCTTAGGTTATCATGGTGCATATATGATCACTCAATCTAGCGGTATTAAGATAAGAAACGGAAACGGTTTTGTAGGACAAATAGGTCTGGATTTTTATGCTAAAGATGATACAGTAATAAATTTAGATATAAAACAATATTATTTAAATCCTAAAATTGTATACAAGCCAAGTTTAGTAGGAAATCAAAATATTACCTCTAGAACTAAGCTTAATCCTTTAGTAGTTTCTATAGGTATAGGATTTAGTTTTTAATTTTAAGTGTCATACCGCGGCTTGACCGCGGTATCTCAGGATACAGACTGTGATACAAGATACC
Source organism: Rickettsia endosymbiont of Diachasma alloeum (assembly GCA_020404485.1). GTDB lineage: Bacteria > Pseudomonadota > Alphaproteobacteria > Rickettsiales > Rickettsiaceae > Rickettsia. The sequence goes on from DYDT01000127.1 coordinate 3,643, forward strand.
ACGATCAAGCTGCGATACGACAACATGCTTTACGCAAACATATAAATAAAACACATTCACTCATGTCTCTGCAAGTTATCCAATTATTATATCTCGTAGCTGCTATTTGCTTTATTCTATCGCTCAAGTTTTTGTCATCACAAAAACAAGCACGTTTAGGCAGTACTATAGGTATTTTAGGGATGACAATAGCAGTCGGTGTTACTTTCTTTCTGCCTAATTTTGCCCATAAGTTACCCATTATAGCTACTATATTAGTTAGTGGTATAATAGGCGGGGTAATTGCTCTTAAAATTTCTATGACGGCAATGCCGCAATTAGTTGCAGGCTTTCACTCATTTGTTGGTCTTGCTGCGGTATTTGTAGCCTATGCTACTGTACTTGCTCCTGAAAATTTTGCTATAAGTATTGCAGGAAGCTTGCCTACTAGTTCTTTGATAGAGATATCATTAGGTGTATCTATAGGTGCTTTAACTTTTAGCGGTTCTATTATTGCTTTTTTAAAGCTACAAGGCTTAATGAAAAGCAGCCCATTAAAATTTTATGGTCAGCAATATGTATGTTTACTGACAACAATATTATTAGTCGTATTAATAGTGTTATTTATTCGATCAGAAAATATATTTCTATTTAATCTGATAATATTACTATCCTTACTAATTGGGGTACTACTTATAATACCGGTAGGTGGTGCTGATATGCCAGTAATAGTGTCGATGCTAAATTCTTATTCAGGTTTTGCAGCTGCTGGCATTGGTTTTACCCTTAGTAATAGCTTGCTGATTATTACTGGTGCATTGGTTGGTAGTAGTGGTGCTATACTTAGCTATATAATGTGTAAGGCAATGAATCGTTCCTTAATCAAAGTTATTTTTGGTGCATTTTTACCAGCTCCTAGTGGTACTAGTAAAAATATAGATGATGATAAGGTAGTAAAAGCAAGCTGTCCTGAAGATGCAGCAAATTTATTGCGTAGTGCATCATCTGTTATAATTGTTCCAGGTTATGGTATGGCAGTAGCTCAGTCTCAGCATATTATAAAAGAAATGGTTGATATATTAGAAGGGTTAGACATTAACGTACGTTTTGCTGTCCATCCGGTAGCAGGCAGAATGCCTGGACATATGAATGTGTTACTTGCTGAAGCTAATATTGATTATGAGAAAGTTTTAGAACTTGAAGAAATCAACAGAGATTTTGCTACTACCGATATAGTTTTAGTTATTGGAGCAAATGACGTAACTAACCCAGCTGCTAAAAATGATCCAGATAGCCCAATTTATGGTATGCCTGTTCTAGATGTCGAAAAAGCTCGCAGTGTTTTGTTCATTAAACGCTCTATGGCTTCAGGATATGCTGGTATAGAAAACGAGCTATTCTATCACAACAATACCTTTATGTTATTTGGTGATGCTAAAAAAGTAGTTGAAGAGATTGTCAAGTTTCTAAATGAAGATTGACTTAAATAACACCATTTGTTATAACCTTTTTTATTAAGCTAAAAAACAAATATCATGAATTTCCAAAAAATATTACCGCTACTTCCAAAAGCTACGGCTATGTGGTTAATTGAAAATACCTCATTAACTTTTAAGCAGATTGCTGATTTTTGTGGTATTCATGAACTTGAAATAAAAGGTATGGCAGATGGTGAAGTAGTACAATCTATTAAAGGTCTTGATCCGATTGCAAATGGTCAGCTAACTCTGGAGGAAATTGATCGTTGTAGCAAAAACCCTAAAAATGTCTTACAAATTTCTCATAGCCCTGCTTATGAATTGATGAAGAATCAGAAGAAGCAGCGTGCTAAATATACACCAATTGCAAGACGCCAAGATAAACCTGATGCTATATATTGGTTACTACGTAATTATCCAGATATTCAAGATAATCAAGTAGTTAAGCTTATTGGTACTACTAAAAGTACTATCGATGCTATTAGAACCCGTAGCCATTGGAATATGAAATCTATTCATCCACGTGACCCTGTATTACTTGGACTTTGTAGTCAAGTAGAACTAAATAAGGTAGTAGCAGTGTTAGAATCCGCATCAAGCCACAACAAAGAAACTAAAGAATCTTAAGACAAAAAACATCATTGCGAGAAGAAACTGAAAGTTCGGCTAATTAATTGTAGAAGTCAAGATTTGATCTTACAGTACACTATAAATTTTATATCTGAATATCTGATAAATTATTACTGTCAGAAGAGTATTTAAGATATTCGTATAACTTCGTATAATGTATGCTATACGAAGTTATTACGTTTTAATTTTCTTTTTTAATAA
>DYDT01000128.1 GCA_020404485.1 Rickettsia endosymbiont of Diachasma alloeum
ACATTGGTTACTATTTTGTATAATATTTCTACCCAATCAGCACGTTGGATAAGGCTTTTGCACTCAATATTTTGCCATCCGGAGATAACAAAATGAAAAATTGTCATGTAGTGAGATTACTGACACAAAAAAACTGATTTATAAAATTTAGTATAGAAACAATTGTGCTAAAAGTGGAATTGAAAATTGGACGATTTATATTTTCATATAAAAGAGTTTTTAATTCTTGCAAACTATATTCTTTAAATAAAACATAAGGTGTATTCAGTTCTTTAATTGGTGGTTGTAGAATTTTTTCAACTACATTTTGCTTTAAAAATTTATCATATCTTAGAATATTCCATAACAGAAAATTAACCTCTGCGGTGTTCTTAAATAAAAAATATGGTAATTTTATCTTATTTTTTTATCAAGTTGCAGAGGATAATCTTCAGTTAAAAAAGTATATAAATTAGCAAAAAATCTAATTTTCAATTTCATAGGTTTGCAGAAATAGTTTCATATCTTCTACATTACTTATATTACTCAATTTAAATGGATAGTTGATTTTTCTAAGCATATTTGTTAGTACATTTCCTGCTCCTACTTCTACTATATGGGTGATATTTAGTGTGTTAAATAGCTCTAAAGTGTCACGCCATCTAACACGTCCGCATATTTGAGAAATGAGATTTTGCTTAATTTCTACAGGATCGGTAACAGGTTTTGCCGTATAGTTTTGAATCACCGGAACTAGCGGCTTACTAATTGCTACTTTATCAAGAGCTACTTGCATTTTCTCTTCTGCCGGCTTCATTAAGCTACAGTGAAATGGCGCACTTACCTTTAGCTTGATGGCTTTATAACCTGCTTCCTTAACTAAATTAATAGCATGATCGATTGCCTCCGCTTTACCGCTAATGACTATCTGTCCATTTATATTATCGTTGGCTATTTCACATTTGCTTTCTTTTACTATTGTCTCAAGTTTATCAATGGATATACCGATACAAGCTGCCATAGCTCCGATATTAGCAGGACAGGCTTCTTGCATGGAGCTGCTGCGTGTATGGAGTAATTTTGCAGTAGTCTCAACGCTGATACTTTCGGCAGCACATAAAGCAGAATATTCGCCTAAAGAGTGACCAGCAACATAATCGCATAGCTGAGCCATATTTGTACCAGTTTCGGCTTTTATAGTATTGATTATTGCCATAGATACAGCCATTAATGCCTGCTGTGTATTGGTAGTTAATGTGAGCTCTTCCGAAGTAGAGTTAAAAATTATATCGGTAAGCTTTCGTTTTAGTGCTTCATCGATTATTTGGAAAGTTTCTTTTGCAGGTTTAAAATTATCGTAAAAATCCTTGCCCATACTAATGGCTTGAGACCCTTGACCTGGAAAGATAAAGGCTGTTTTCATATATTATTGTTTAGATTGAGTTTATTAATAAATGTTATGAATTTTTTTTGAAATAGTCAAATTATTTTAATAATTTAAGTAAACTTTATCAATTATTGCGTTAGGGCATAAATTTTATGGAATTATTAACTATTAGTAGAAATATATAATTTGATTATTTTCAGCTTGATTAATATAATGAATTCATCATAAGTAAATGGTCTTGTTTAATGTCACCCCGTGGCGGTGATCTGTCAACACTTTTCCGGACAGTTGTTCATGCACATTGTTGTATTTCTTCATATTTTACTGGTGATAGATAGTCATTAGAAGAATGCATTCTGATACGGTTGTAAAATACCTC
>DYDT01000129.1 GCA_020404485.1 Rickettsia endosymbiont of Diachasma alloeum
AGCGGATTGATCTGTCATATATGAACCAAGTATTTTTGCCTCTATCATCATGAATTATCAAAAAAATTCAACCATTTAGTCCTTACATCTCTAAAAATTGTCATGTAGTAAGAAAAATATGTGGAATGTTGGAAAATTTTCAGTATTATAAGAAACATTATTGTAAAAATAAAAAAATAATATGAAGCTAGTTATTTTAATATTTACTCTTTTATTTTCATTATTAACGTTTGCAGAAAGTGGCACTATAAAGGGACAACCTTTAAAATATGCAACAAGTAATGATTTTGAAAGTAAATTAGATGAGCAAGAGCAAGAAATTAGAAGATTAATTGGTAAAATTGAAGTTTTACAGCATACAGTTGATATATTGAGTAAAAACTCTAATATTCCACAACTAAGCGAAAATGCTGAAGCCTCAGAAACAGAACATCAAAATATTCCTGATGTCTTTGACGTAAGCCTGCTTAAAGATATGCCTAATGATGTAGAGGAAGTAAAAACTGCTCCTGAACCTAATCAAGATGTTGCACCTGATAAACAAGCTTATGATTTAGCTCTTGCTTCTTACAAAGATAATAAGATTGATGATGCTAAAAATAAATTCAAAAACTTTATTCAAAAATATCCTAAAAGTTCAATGATTAGTAATGCTTATTTTTGGTATGGAGAATGCTTTTTTAAACAAAAAGATTATAACAATGCTGCTGTTAATTATTTAAAAGGTTATAAAGAGTCGCCAAAAGGAGCAAAATCCTCTGATGGTCTATTAAAGCTAACACTTTCACTTGGTGAATTAAAGAAGACTACAGAAGCTTGCAATATGCTTGATAAGCTGAATAAGGAATTTCCAAGCAATAGAACAGCTGCATCTAAAAAAATGGCAGAAGATGCTAAGCTTAAATTTGGCTGTAAAAATAAATCAAATTAAATAATATGACAGATATTTTAGACGAAGTATTAAATGATCAAAACGAAGAAAAAAGGCTAATTTTTTTTAAAAGACTTTTACCTGTAGTAATAATTATTGCCTTAATAGCTATTACTATAATGGTCATTAATAATAACAATAAAAATAAGCAAATTGAAAATAACCAAAAAAATGGTGATATTTTTGTTAAAGCAGTTAATTTAGAAGCTGTGCAAGGTAATAAGGGGCTTGCTATTAGTACCTTAGAAAATTTAGTTAACATTAGTGATACTAAGATAAAAGAGATTGCTTTACTGGAGCAAGTAGCTATAAAACTTTCAGGGCAACAAAATTCAGAGGTCAAAGATTTACTCAGTAAGATTATTGAAAATAAGGAATATTCAGAAATCGTTACTTCATATGCTCGTATTGCATGGTGTAGTCTTGTTATTGATGATGAAAAGCTAGATATTGCTGATAAAGAAAAATTAGTGAAATATTTAAATTATTTTGATAATGAAAATAAGCCTTTTTGGGCTACAGCAAATATTATGAAAGCTATTTGGGATATTCAGAGCAATATGTTGGCAGAAGCAGAAAAGAATTTAACAATTTTAGTAGCATCAAACAGCACTTCAGATTTAATAAAAGATCAGGCAAAAGCTTTGCTTGCAGGCTTAGATAGAGCTAAATAATAGAATTAAAGGAGAAATATGATCAAAAAAATAGTAAGTTTATTATTACCGCTCATTATTTTGAGTGCATGTAACGCACTTGGTCCAAAAAGAGTAAAAAATATAGTTGAATTAACTCCTAAATTATCTCTGCAATCTAATGAACCAATATATTTAGGAAATAGTGCAAACATATATGCATTTAATCCAAATATGTTAAAAAACAGACAATATAATTTTGTTAAAAATAAAACTATTACAGAGCCTGTTTTTGTAGGTGATATGATTTATGCGTTAGATATTAAGTCAAATGTTTCAGCATTCTCTGTAGAGAAAAATAAAGTTATTTGGTCTTATAAATTAAGTCGAAATAAAAAAGATAATTATATTGGTGGTGGCATTCTACATTTTAACGATAAGTTATATGTAACATATGGCTCAAGATTATTAGTAGTACTGGATGCAAAAACAGGTTATGAAATAATTAGAAAGCAGCTTCCTGATATTATCCGAACAAAACCGGTTATGCTAAATGATAGCACGGTTTTAGTCCAAACAATCAGCAATCAAACAACTGCTTTAAACGCTGAAACTTTAAAAAATATTTGGGAGCATGAAAGTTTAGCTGAAGTTCTATCAGCAAGCTATTTCATGACACCGATAGTACATAAAGATAGTGTAATAATAACTTATAATTCTGGACAAATACTTGCATTAAATACAAAAAATGGTGAAGTAAAATGGAATTTTGAATTTGCAAGCTTTGATCACGTAGCTATACCAAATTTTGAAGAAGCTAGTATTTTATGTGCTCCTATTTATGACAATAATAATTTATATATAGCAACAGGGCTTGGTAAGCTTATAAAATTAAATCTCGATACAGGAGCAGCTATTTGGCAAGTAAATGCTGAGGATATTCAATCAACATCCTTAATTGGTAATAGTTTATTTGTCACAAATAATGCAATGCAGGTAGCTGCTTTTAATCCTGAAACAGGCTTAGTAAAATTTGTAGCTGATTTAAATGATGGAAAAGATTCCAAAAAACTAAAAGCTGCTACTTTCTTAGTACCTTTTATAGCAGAGAATAACGGCAGCCGCAGCTTAGATATTATTTCTATGAGCGGTGTGTTATATAGCTTTGATTTAGATAATAATGATCACTTAAGTGCAGTGCCAAATATTACTAAAATCATTAATAATATCCATTATTATGGTTTAACTGCTAATAAAAACTTATATTTTTCTACTGATAGAAAAATAATATTCGGAAGTAAATAGTACTAAATATAACTTGACAAACTACTGGTATTAATGCTATTAAATATGGCTTTAGATCTTTATTTCAAAAATTTTAATTAAAAAGATATTGTTGTGAAAACTTATTCTGCAAAACCATCGGAAATTGAAAAAAAATGGTGGGTTATAGACGCAAAAAATGTTGTACTTGGGAGACTCGCAAGTAGAGTTGCTAATATGCTTCGTGGTAAACATAAACCTAGTTTTACTCCTCATATGGATTGTGGTGATAATATAATCATAATCAATGCAGAGCATGTAACATTAACCGGTAAAAAAGCAAATCCTAAAGACGGAAAGATATATTATAGACATACCGGATTTCCAGGCGGTATTAAGGATACTACTGCAGGTAAAATCTTAAGTGGTAAACACCCAGAGCGAGTCATTAAAATGGCAGTTAAAAGAATGATTACAAGAAATGCTTTAGGTGCTAAGCAAATGAGTAATCTATATATTTATGCAAATAGTGAACATCCGCACGCAGGGCAGCAGCCTGTAGTTTATGATTTTGCAAGCCAAAATCCAAAAAATAAGAAGTAATCAACTATGACAACGTTAAAGATTAAAACAGACAAAGTAGAAAAGCTGCTAAATAAGGAAGCTTTAATTGCTGACAAACAAACAGCCAAAACTCCTAAAGAGAAAATGGATAATTCAGGTAGATTCTATGCCACTGGTAAAAGAAAAAACGCTATAGCACGAGTTTGGCTTAAACCAGGAAAAGGGCAAGTAATTGTTAATAAAAAAAGTTTAGATCAATATTTTGCTTCTGAAACGCAAGTCAAAACTATATTGCAACCTTTTACTTTAACGAAAACTAATAATCAGTATGATATAGTTTGTACAGTTAGAGGTGGTGGTATTTCAGGACAGAAAGGTGCTATATTGCATGGTATATCTAAAGCACTAGCACAGTCAGCTCCAGACTTTCATGCTGTTTTACGTAAAGGTGGGTTCTTAACACGTGATTCTAGAGTAGTAGAGCGTAAGAAATACGGGCAACATAAAGCACGTAAGAAAACACAGTTCTCTAAACGTTAATTTGTTATTTGATTGTCATTCCCGCATAAGCGGGAATCCAGTATTTGTCATACTAGCTAACTTAACTGCGGTATCTTAGGACGCAGTTTATAATATAAGATCCCGTAAGTACAAGCAACTAGGGGACAGTATATAGTTGACTAGATTTCTGCTTACGCAGGCATGACATGTAGGGCATTCTCTGAGCCATACAATGTACAAGCTAACTTGATGGTAGGACGCCAATGATAAGAAAGAACTTATCAACGGTTTCAAGTGATATTAAGATATCAAAGAACCAAAACCTAAGATAGGTTTGTAATTTTTAATAATTTTATAAGGAGTCCATACCATGA
>DYDT01000130.1 GCA_020404485.1 Rickettsia endosymbiont of Diachasma alloeum
ACGTAAATCTTGACTATAGGCTCTCATCTGCTTTATGCCTTTATATATTTGTATATTATAATATACATCAACAATGTTGTGCATGTTAATATATATTTCCTTTCCGTGTTAGCTATATTAATAAAAAGTAATTATCATAATTTCCTTTCACAAAATCAAAATAAACTGATATTAATATAGAAGATGTTAGGGGATTATTTGTTATCCTAGAGCGGAGTTGCCCGCGGATCGGGAGTCGTCATTGCGAGGAGAGGCAATGCCTTGACGTGGCAATCTCAGGAATATTATACTACCTCATGGGATTGCCACGCTCATTTCATTCGCTCGCAATGACGACCACAACCCATTCAGCATCTTATTAATCAAAAAAAGTCTAAAAAATTATGCGTTATTTATTTATTGTTTTACTACTCTTATTTGTAAGTGGTTGTAATTTAAAACCTGTTTATGACACAGAATATAGTAATAGTGAGGTAGTTAAAAATTTAGAATCTATTGAGGTAGAGTCTATTAAAACAATAGAAGGGGCTGTAGAAGGGGCTGAATTTTATCACCGATTAACAATTATCTTGCCACAAAAAACAAAAGCGAAATATATTCTTAAAGCAGAACTAGCAGGGGCAACTACGCCTGCTACTATAGAAAAAAACTCGAATGTTTTAAGGGAGTATATTAATCAGCTAGTCAAATATCAATTAGTTGATATAGAAAGCCAAAAAGTATTAATCAAAGAAAAGTTTTATCAATCAACATCATATAACTCTATCTTTACCCCTTATGCTTCGAGTGTTGAGCGAGATGAAACAGGAATAGACCTTGCCTATGCGGCAGCTGAAGAAATTCGCCGCAGAATAATTTTATACTTTACTCGAAATAATAATTTATGAAATTCTATTTTTCGCAAATTAATCGTTTATTTGAATTAATAGCCAGTGGTAAGGTTAAGGCTCTATTATTATATGGTCCTGATAAAGGTTATATAGATAAAATTTGTCGTCACTTAGTAAAAAAGCTTAACATGCTGCAAACTTCTATAGAATATAGTGACCTTAATATTTCTTCTTTAGAGATATTACTTAATTCGCCTAACTTCTTCAATCAGAAAGAATTAATTAGAATTAGAGGTGTGGGAAATTCAATTGATAAGAATTTAAAAGTAATTCTAAATGATAATTATATTAATTTTCCTGTGTTTATCGGTGAAGATATTAGCTCAAGCAGCAGCTTTAGAAAATTTTTTGAAACTGAAGAATCGCTAGCTTCTCTTGCTTGTTATCATGATGATGAAGCAAAGATTGAGAAGATAGTTTTAGAAAAATTAGCTAAATGTAATAAAATTATAGATAGGGAAGCACTCATTTATTTAAAAAATCATTTAAAAGGTGATCATGAGTTAGTTTCCAATGAGATAAATAAGTTGATATATTTTGTTCATGATAAACAAGAAGTGACCTTAAATGACATTAGAGAAGTGCTAAGTAGTGAGATCATGGCTAATGGTAGCGATTTAGCAATGTACTTTTCACAAAAAAATTATATCAGTTTTTTAAAAGAATTAGATATATTAAAAAAGCAAAATATAAATGAAGTGTTGATGATTAGAGCCTTAATAAGGCATTATCTAAATTTATACATAGTATTGTCGAAAGTAAAAAATGGTGAGCGTATTGATTCTGCAATAAAATCGCTGTCACCACCGATTTTTTATCAGTATATTAATGATTTTACCAAAATAGCAAATAGCCTTAGTCTAACTGAGTGCTTGAAGACTTTAAGAATATTGCAACAAGCGGAAGTGGATTATAAATTAAATCCTGCTGGTTTTGATTTATTGCAAAAAATTTATATTTAACAAAGCTTTATTTTTATCATGATTTTATAATTACATGTTATAAAGCTAAAAATTTCAATTTAATAAATAATAGCTATCATATTGATAATAGCTATTATTTATGATATATTTTTTATATATAAGATAGGTAAATGCATGAAAAATATAAGTAGTAGAGAGGCTCAAAATCATTTTGGAGAATTGATGATATAAGTAATAAAAGAACCAATTATTATAAATAGATATGGTAAACCTGCTGCAGTACTCATATCACACGAGGAGTATGAAAATTTAGCCAGTTTGAAGATATGTATTGGACAATACAAGCAAAGAACGCAGCTAAAGAAGGTTTTTTATCAGAAAAAGAAAGTGAAGATTTTTTAAATAAAATATTAAAGGAATAGCATGACTTTAATAATATCTAAAAATTCACAAAAATTTATTGAAAAATTAAATAAAAAGCAGGCTCAACAAATAGTAATTAAGATTAAAGAATTACACCGGTTAGTCAACCTAATGATAGTAAGCTTTTAAAAGGTTTGGAAGAGCAGTATTATAGAGTAGATGTAGGCGAATTTAGAATAATTTATCAAAAAGATAAGATTAATACATATATTTTTTTAGTAGGAAACAGAAATGATGGAGAAGTTTATAGATTATTTAAAAGAAAGATAAAGTAGCAGATATGCCAAGACCTGATTTTTCTGATCCTGATAAACAAATTCAAGAGATAATTAGAGTTAACCATGCTGGTGAGTATGGAGCAAAAAGGATTTATCAAGGACAGTTAAAATATACTAAATCTCAAAATGACTATGTATTAATTAAAGAGATGCTAGAGCAAGAAGAAGTGCATCTAGATTATTTTGAAAAAAAATTACTGGAAAAAAAAATAAGACCTACTGCTTTATTATCTTTTTGGCATCATTATGGATTTTTACTTGGGGCTGTATCTTCTAAAATTGGTACAAAAACCGCAATGTTAGTTACGGAGAGTGTAGAAGAAGTAATAGAGAAGCATTACGCCCAGCAAATAGATTATTTAGAAAATAAAGACATTGAACCAGAATTATTAAATAATATTATAAAATTTCGGTTAGATGAGATTGAGCATAAAGACACAGCTATAATAAATGATAGCGAGCAAGCAATATTTGCAAAAACAACAAATAGTATAGTAAAAGCGATTTGTAGAATTGCTATTAAACTAAGCAAAAAGATTTAATCTTCACCATCTTCATATCTAAGAAGTTCTGAATATATATTTTCTAGGTCTTGGGTAGGCTGTGAATTATACAGTTCTGCTTGTTCAAAATATTTCTTACTTTCTTCAATATCCCCAAGTTTTTTATAGCAATACCCAATCTTAGAAAACGTTTTCTTCATATCTTGACAATAGTTATTGCTGCCACATAATTTAATTATTTCAAGTTCTTGTAAAGCCAAGTCCAAAATTACGGTAGCATCTTCAGCAGTATATAATTCTAAATTGCTTAAACTGTGGTTTTTAGTCTTCTATGTATTAGAAATTAAGAAAAAATAGGGTGCCAGGGGTTAAGCTCCGTTGTTACAATGTAACAACCTCCATTATACTTCATGATTTTACTCACTTATAGCTAACACGGAAAGGTTTTAGATATAGCTGTAGTTATAGCACATCTGAGATCCTTAAACTGCTTAATGATTTTTCTTAAGTAATTTTTTAAATTAGCCCAACAATGTTCAATTGGATTAAGATCCGGAGAATAT
>DYDT01000131.1 GCA_020404485.1 Rickettsia endosymbiont of Diachasma alloeum
AGCGGATTGATCTGTCATATATGAACCAAGTATTTTTGCCTCTATCATCATGAATTATCAAAAAAATTCAACCATTTAGTCCTTACATCTCTAAAAATTGTCATGTAGTAAGCATATTTATAGCTTTATTAAAAAATGCTAGTGCTTTTTTAGGTTGTTCATTTTCAAAAATAAGCCCTAATCCTAAGTAAGGAATAGGATAATAATTATCTGTAAAAAATTTATTATCTTTGCCGTATTCTATAGCTAATTTATAAGCAGCCATTGCTTCTTGAATCTTACCTTGATTAAGTAATTTATTTCCTATGGTACCATAGTTAAAGATTACTTCTTCAGTGGAATTAAATATTTGAAATGCAATATGTTTGCTTATTTCATCTGAAAGTCTAATTCTTTCTTCTAATGTTTTAGGTAGCTCTTGTGCTAGTAGTTCTTCGTCTGATTCGTTGAAACATGATATTGGATCTCTCATAATTCTTTTTAATTTGCGGATATGTTCTTCAGTTAATTTTCGTTTCATAGTTTAATAATATTTTTCATTGATATATTTATACCTTTGATAATGCAAAATTTATTAAATCAAATTTCGGGATTCGCCTTTGCTCACGTATTTTTATATAGCAAAAAGCAATGAGGTTCAGACATTGAATTTGCGAGCAAGATTGCGGAGCGTATATTAAATACGTGAGCACAATCGAGACTCACTAAATTTGATGTATCAACCTTATTGCTTGAAGCTATACACGTCTAGCTTAACTTAGCACTTATCTGATTTCTAACTTTTGAAATATCTGCGGTATACATTAAAAATTATTAAAATTTTTAACCGCTCGAATCATATAAAAAAATTAAAAAAAATAAATAAAATAATGCTTGGGTTGATAGTTTTATTAGGTGAAATTAAGGTATGAGATTCTGTAATTGAATAGAATTTGAAAAATTGGCACAAAGTTAGTTAAGAATATGCCAACTCTTCATTTATTAGCAGCATAAACCGCTAGTAAATGAAGAAAGTTGTTAAATAATAATGAAAATAAAGAAATTAATTAGAAACTTTTATTGCATTTAATTTATTATATAGTTTGTAAATAGACTGTTCAGCGTCGTTAATTTTTCTATTAACTACTTTCAATAATTTTTTTGAAGGCTCTTCAGTTATTTGTGCAGCAGAGCTTATCTGTTCTGCTAAATTTTTAAGAGATTCTTGTATTTCTATAAAAGATCTTCTAAATTGTTCTTTAATCGTAGTAGATGATTCTTCAAGCTCTTTTATTTTTAAACATAAATTGTCTAAAAGCTGCTCTACCTTAGCTTGCATTAAGTTTAATTTTTGCTTCTCTTTTTCACTGAGGTAACTTAATGTTTCTTGCATTTTTGCTTGAATTCTTACCTTTGTAGTACGGTCAAGTTCTGAAGCAAGTCCAATTTTACTCATCAAGAATATTATCCATTTGTGAACATCAAAATGATACCATTTTGCACCATTACGATAGTCTGAAGGGAAAGCATGATGATAGTTATGCCAGTTTTCCCCAAGTAAAAATAAGGCCATCCACCAAATATCTCCAGCAGTTCCTTTGTAATACTTTTTACTACCGACAAAATGACATAAAGAATTTACACAAAAAGTTGCTTGTTGTTGCAGAAATCTGCCAAGCCCCATAAATAAAAATCCCATATATGCCGAATGTATAGTACCGCCGACTATATAGCCTATAATTAATGGTACAGCTATATTCATAAAGGCTGCTATTTGCCAATAATATCTTAGCTGCCACTTTAACAAATTATTTTTACCAAGTTTAACCCAAGTAATACGATCGATAGATTTATAGCTTCCTTGTCCTACTAACATCCAACCTATATGAGACCAAATAAAACCTAAAACTCTATTTTCAAAATTTAAAGGACTATGCGGATCTTGATCTGTATCTGTTTTAGCATGGTGCTTATAGTGATTCGAAGCCCAAGACAACGCAGGTCCTTGCAAAGTTCCAGCAGATAGCACAACTAAAACAAACTCAGCATATTTATTTATTTTATAAGAATGATGAGACCATAATCTATGCAATCCAATTCCAACTGTAATATTATTAACATAATAACTGCTAACCAGCAAAATAATTTCAGTCCAACCTATTCCATAACTGGATACGTATTTAACTAAAAGCGATATTAGGATAACAGGATAAATTATTAGTGCAAAAAATGCAGGCTTATTTATTTTACTTAGCATAAAGTTTAACCGATTTTTAATTTGTAACAATGAACCTAACTAGCATCGATAAGAAATATTAACACAATTAATATACAAATACAAAGAAATTTTTAATTGTTATTATTAAGTATCTGATTCTACTATATCTTTATTAAGTGAATAACCAATAAAACGAACTGTTTTAATATTGGGCTATCTTTTCCTAAAGCATCTCTAATTCTATTTATATGTACATCAATCAGACGCTGGTTAAAATTTTCGTCATCTTCCCATAAATATCGCATTATTTCTCGGCGTGAATATACACTATTGGGCGACTGAAGAAAAAGTCGCAGAATTTTAAATTCTGTAGGACCTAAACGAATAGTTTCTTTGCCCTTATAAACCCTTTCGGCATTTAAATCAATGCTTATATTTTTAAATTTGATAATATTATCTTGCAAAATTGTTTTAGAGTGTCTTAACAAATTTTTCAGAAAATGTATTATCTGATCAGATATAGCTAACACGGAAAGGTTTTAGATATAGCTGTAGTTATAGCACATCTGAGATCCTTAAACTGCTTAATGATTTTTCTTAAGTAATTTTTTAAATTAGCCCAGCAATGTTCAATTG
>DYDT01000132.1 GCA_020404485.1 Rickettsia endosymbiont of Diachasma alloeum
ACGTAAATCTTGACTATAGGCTCTCATCTGCTTTATGCCTTTATATATTTGTATATTATAATATACATCAACAATGTTGTGCATGTTAATATATATTTCCTTTCCGTGTTAGCTATAAGTAATTCGGAAAGGTTTAGTTTGCCTTCTCTTTGCCGTTTTCTATCAGTTGGAATTAATTTCTTTTCTTCCCATTCTTCATATATTTTGCAAAAATTATCTAGTATATAGAATAAACTTGTGATACATTTCCTCATGTTGGGTGCTCGTTTTTTTGATCAAAAACTTTTGTATCCCAACATCCTCTCTTTGTATATATCTATTTTCTTCTATACTTTCATATATACTCTCTTATCCTAAATTGGCGTTATTAAACAGAATTACCGCCTGTAGAGATTTTACAGAAAAAAAATCGGAGAAATAGTATTGCAGACAAAAAGAATTTACGAAAATAGACCTATTGCAAATGCCCACGAATAAAGATAATTTGTATATCCTTGATGCTTCAAGATTTGGTAAGCCAAATTTCAGGACTCGCCTGTAGTGATGAATAATGCCAGACAGTTTTTATTCTATGTCATTCCTGCTAAAGGCTTGCTTGCATGGATCGAAAAGCATCCTAAGGTAGTCATCCTGTGGCGGCATTGTTGTGTGGATGCCAAGTCGTCATTGCGAGCGACTGCAAGGAGCGTGGCAATCCAGGAAAAATAATAAAAAATGCTATAAGTTAGCATTTTTTATACTTTCTTGCTTCGTCAATTACTTCGTAATTTCCTCGCAATGACGGAAAAGCTAATCCCCGCAACAATGCCTACTGTGGCGGCTTTATTGCTTAGATCGAAAAGCACCATCAGTGTCATCTAGTTGCTTGGAAACTAGATCCAGAAAACAATAAAAAATACTAATAAAATTAGTATTTTTTACTGAATCCTGTGAATAAATCACGATATGACAGGGAAAAATGATCTACGCTGGCAATGCCTTTACGCAAAAAGTAACATAGGAATCATGCAATGAAATTAATCAATTTGCAAGGTACAATGAAGATAAACTTATGCTGACTCAGCTAAAGGCTCTGTTGTAGATTCTTCGGTTTTTTGTTCACGTAAATAGTCTTGTACTTCTGATTCTGATCTTGCAACAATAACTATAACATCTGTACTAAGTTCAGCATGCAATCTTACTTCAACCTTATAAACCCCTGTAGATTTGATTTGAGTATCAAGAATTATATTTAAATGAGAAATAGGGTAAGATACAGCTTGAGATAATTTTTCAGCTATTTCTTTATTATTTACTGAACCAAATAATTTACCATCATCTGATGTTTGACGAACAAAAATTAATTTTTGATCTTTAATCAGATCATTAATTTTTGTTATTTCTTCTTTTATTTGTTTATCTTTTTCTTCTAATTCATGCTTCTGCTTAACAATTAACTCTTTATTAAGTTCAGTAGCTCTCATAGCTAATTTTTGTGGTAAAAGATAATTACGACCAAATCCGTCGGCTACTTTATGTATTTCCCCTATCTTACCTAATTTTCTTACCGGTTTAATTAAAATAACTTCCATGGTATTATATGTCCTTTACTTAGCTTGAAATACAAAAGGTAACAATGCTAAAATTCTTGCAATTTTAATAGCATTATTTAGCTTTCTTTGTTTTTTTGCACAAACATTTGTGATTCTACTTGGTAGCATTCTACCGCCTTCGGAAACAAATTTTATCAAAAGCTCTGGATTTTTATAATCAATAACCGGTGCATTAGGCACAGAAAGAGGACAACCTTTACGTCTTCTAAAAAACACTTTTTTAGAAGCTCTTTCCATTGGTTTTCGGGTTGTTGTTTCACTAGTATTATTTTTCGACATTATTTACCTTAATTCCTGCAAATTTAGATTTGATTATTTTAATTAGCCGTTACATCAATTACTGGAGTATTTTCTATATTTTGATTTTTTAATATCGGTGAAGGCTCATTACTAATTGAATCTACTTTTTGTGTAAGAAATCTTATGATATTTTCATTAAGTTTCATTTTTCTCTCTAGCTCTTGCTTTACAGCTGGAGTAGTATCAAGACCTAAAAGGTAATAATGTCCTTTTTTGTGATTACCGATTTTATAAGCTAAAGCTCTTAACCCCCAGTATTCTTTTTTTACAATAGCACCGTTATTATCTTTAATGATTTTACTAAAATCATTAACTATTTTATCTATATCATTTAATGATACGTCTTGACGCACAATAAAAACTGACTCATAAAAACTCATAATTATAAGAATCCCATACAAAAACTTTAAAATAAAGCTATTTATAGCAACTGAAACTATTAAATTCAAGTATTATTTTTAAAAAATTATTATTTCTTTGTTTATTTTTAAAAAAAGTTTGCTATAACCCTTAGTAAATCTGAAAATTATTAACAAAAATTTTTAATTATTTACTAAATATTAACGGAGGTTAATTTAGTATTAGACAAACTATTACCACAACTTCTAATCATATAGCTAACACGGAAAGGAAATATATATTAACATGCACAACATTGTTGATGTATATTATAATATACAAATATATAAAGGCATAAAGCAGATGAGAGCCTATAGTCAAGATTTACG
>DYDT01000133.1 GCA_020404485.1 Rickettsia endosymbiont of Diachasma alloeum
TCCTGTTAATTTCTTGGTGCATATTCTAGCTTGTGTTACTTCTTATGCTATCACTAAATCTCATACTAAACTTGATGTTTTAGCCACATAAATACTTCTCTTATCCTAAACTGGCGTTATAAGTGTGTGAGGTCATATTACGATCAAGAAGCATGAGAATCCATAAATCTTCATCATTTATAATGCCCACTGCGTAAGCTTCTTTAATGACTTCTTTGGGATAATTGAGAACTATACCCATTTGAGCAAAATACTCTTTTAAAAATTTCCAAGCAAGTTCAAAAGTAAATTTAAATCTTTGAATTGTTGCGTCTATATAAGCACGATCTTCTGTGATTGGTTTTAAATAAATAGCTTCAAGTGCTATAAAAGCTTTATGAAAGTTTTCAAGTGTTGTTTTAAGTCTAATATTTATTTTTAACATATAAAATCTTTTTATTTCTTATTATATTTTCATAAAGCTCACTGCTTATTTTCGTGTTATCGAACCTAACACAATCTATCTTTAAAAGCGTATCAGCATCATTTATAATATCTACACTTTTAACCATTCTTGATCTGTAATATTAGGACAAATAATAGCAAGATCAATATCGGAACGCTCGTTGTTATCGCCTCTAGCACGAGAACCAAAAAGCTATATTTCTTCAATAAATGTTAAAGATTTTAGCTTTTTGATAAATATGTAGGATTGTATATCTTTATTCATTTAATTACCAGCTTTTATATTAAAGGTTTAATAATCTCAGCTACTCTTCCTGCTTCATCTAAAGGTGGATAGCTATACTCTTCTAATTTCGTTACAGACTTATCAAACATTCTTGCTATTTTCAGTTCAACCAATTTTTTTACAAAAATTTTGTGTTTTGAGGAGTTAAAATTTGATGGACAGAATATATAAAGAGGTTTGCCGCTTGAAGCTGCTTCGCTGCACATTGATATAGAATCGGTTGTAGAGATTATATATTTTGCTTTAGCGAGCATAGCTATGTAAGGATTATATCCATTAGACATACTCCCAAACTCTACTTCTAGAGGTAATTTGTGCGTCAATCCGGTACTCGTATCCTCACGTACTAAAGTATATGCTGCGGTACAAGGTGAAGTGTTTCCTACAAATTTCTCTCTATAAGCGAATTTGGAAATATGTCTAATATCAACAGTTGGATCATATATAATTGTTGAAGTTGGCATATTATCTTTGATAATTGATTTTACCGGATCAGGTGTGCGTCTGCTAAAACTAATGAAAAAAGGAATTTTTTGATTATCATATATTCTCTTTAATAACGAAGAAAAAAGAACAGCTTCCTTTTTAGTAAAATTAAATTTTTTATTATTCCCACCAATTATTACGGCAATAAATTCTTTGAGTGCAGGGTAATGTTTTTTTAGTTCTAGCTCTGCGGTGGCAAATTTAGCAGTTACGTTATTAATAGCTCCGTTTATTGGGATGATGTTGTCATTGCGAGGCAATGCATAGCATTGACGAAGCAATCTAGCGAAAAAGTCCTGAGATTGCCACAGCCACTTCGTGGCTTCGCAATGACGTTGATCATGATAAGGTAAAATGACTGCCTCAAACACCTCATAAGATAAATTAGGTTGCATTATTTGAATCAGTTTAATTTCTTTTTTTAACTTGTGTTTTAAATAAAATGCCAAAGCTGCCGTTCTTCTTCCAGCAGTAATAATTATATCAGGTAGAGGCTTATCTAAAATATTCCGTAATATCTCTTTCTTTATATGTACAGGATAATATTTAAGTAAAAAGTTTGGCAGCTTAGCTAAGCAATTATATTCAAGTCCAATGATTGTATATTCTCTAGCTAGTTTTTCA
>DYDT01000134.1 GCA_020404485.1 Rickettsia endosymbiont of Diachasma alloeum
AAATCTATTGCTTCATTTATTTTTTTATTCTTCTCTATTTGCATTTCTGTTACCTATATTTTTAATTACTTCTAATATAGGCTCAACAAAAATTTACACAATCATTGCAAAAGACTCTACTCGACTTACATGTAACATTTTTTTACTTCAATGGATATCATTGTCATTTCTGCTTAGGCTTTTTTAAATCATAAAAATAATACATGTCCTATTATAGAGTTTAAGTATAACATTTTTCCCCAAGGTGTAAATTTTCTTGTTTAATTTACTTCAAAATAGTATGTTATAGTAAATTCCTATCAATAAGTATTTAATGCTATACTACGTAAACAAATTTCTTTCAAATAATAAAGTACAGGCTGTTATTCTAGGAATAATCGGTCTTGCTACTATTTCGATGCTTATATCATATAAGCTTGATGATCCGTCTTTTAATTCGGTAACAACTGGATATACTAATAATTTATTAGGGATTTTTGGTTCCTATCTATCTGATTTTTTATATCAGTTTTTTGGGGTAGCAGCTTTTATAATACCGCTTTCTTGTTTTATTTGGAGCAAAAATTGCTGGCAACAGAAATATCGTAAATACTTTATCCGTATATCAGTAATGTTACTTGCTCTTTTCAGCACCGCAGCTTTACTATCTAATTTTGATCTGGAGTTCATACCATCTAATGGCGGTGGAGCAGCTGGTATAATTATTTTCCATTTTCTTAAACAATTTACAAATCAACTTTATTTATTATTAGTATTTTTTACATTTATTATATTTGTTGTTTTATTTGAAATTAAATTCACTTCCTTAAGTAGCTTTGTCATTAAATTAGGTAAATTCTTAGCATATAAAATACAAACTTTTTTCTATGATCTATTTTTACAATTAACTTTGCCAAAATTATTTTCTGGTAAAGCAAATAATAACATAAAGATTACCCCTTCTTATACCAAACCGGTAAGTGAAAAAGTAAAATTTATAGAAGTACCAAAGCCTATTATGGCTAAACCAGCACCTGTAAATCCTATAAAATTCTTTAATAAACCTGCTGCTCCTAAAATATCGCAAAATGAAGCGGCAGCTTTGCCACCTATTTCATTACTTCGTAATCCTGAAAATCATCATATAAAAGGTGCTTCGTCATCAGAATTGAAACAAAAAGCTGAAGAGTTGCTGACTGTACTAAACGACTTTGGCGTGAAAGGACAAATAATTCATATAAGCCAAGGTCCAGTAGTAACTCTATATGAGTTTGAGCCGGCAGCAGGCACTAAAACCTCAAGAGTAGTAGGATTATCTGACGATATAGCCCGCTCGCTCTCAGCCTTATCAACAAGGATTGCAGTAGTGCCAGGCAAGAATGTGCTTGGTATTGAGCTGCCTAACAAACAGCGAGAATTCTTTTGTTTAAAAGAGTTAATAGAAACACCAGAATATCAAGATACATCAACCTTGCTGCCTTTAGTCCTAGGTAAGGATTTAGCAGGTAAACCGCTTATCGCCGATCTTGCCAAAATGCCGCACTTGCTTGTTGCAGGAACGACTGGTTCAGGTAAATCGGTAGGAATTAATGCTATGATCGTTTCATTGTTATACCGCTATACTCCTGAAGAATGTTGCTTTATCATGATTGACCCAAAAATGCTTGAGCTATCAGCTTATGACGGAATACCGCATTTATTAACGCCTGTTGTAACCGAACCTGCTAAAGCAGTGGTGGCACTAAAATGGGCAGTTAAAGAAATGGAAAACCGCTATAGGATGATGAGCAATATCGGTGTTAAGAATATTGCCGGCTATAATACTAAGATTCAGGAAGCAGTTAAAGAGGGAAGAATAATCGAGAAGTCAATTCAAACAGGCTTTGATCCCGAAACAGGTAGACCTATCTATGAAACTGTGGCAATGAATATGGAAAAACTGCCCTTTATAGTGGTGATCGTTGATGAAATGGCTGATTTAATGCTAGTTGCTGGTAAGGATATTGAGATGCTGATACAACGTTTAGCACAAATGGCAAGAGCTGCCGGTATTCATATTATCATGGCAACCCAAAGACCATCGGTAGACGTTATTACCGGCGTGATCAAGGCTAATTTCCCAAGCCGTATCAGCTTCAAAGTTACTTCTAAAATTGATAGTCGTACGATCTTAGGCGAACAAGGTTCAGAGCAGTTACTTGGTATGGGTGACATGCTATTTATGGGCAATACCTCTAAAATTACTAGGGTACATGGACCTTTCGTTAATGAATCTGAGATCGAACAAATTACGGAATACCTAAAAGAAACAGGCACGCCGGAATATATATCTGCTGTAACAGAGCAACCTGATGAAGATGATAGCAGTATTGATATCGGTGATGGCACATCAGATGAAGTACTTTATAAAAAAGCTGTGCAGATCGTAAAAGATGAGCGTAAATCTTCCATTAGCTATATTCAAAGATCGCTTAGAATCGGTTATAACAAAGCTGCCAATTTAGTCGAAAAAATGGAAAAAGAAGGGATAGTATCCACACCGAATCATACAGGTAAGAGAGAGATATTATTGCCGGAAAGGTGATACTAGGTGATTTTTTATCCCACTTGATTACTTACCCACTATATGCTATCCTAACAGATATCATTTTGAGGTTCAAGAATAAATAACATGGCACAAACATGTATATTAAAACCAGATACAAAAGGAAGAATAACTCTAGGTAAAATAGCTGATGGAATCAGTAGTTTTCACGTTACTGTCAATAATAAAGATGGACAAATTATTTTAGAACCTTATACGGAAATTCCTTTAAAAGAAAGTTGGCTATTTAATAATAAGATAGCTCTAACAAAATTAAAAAAGGGTATTAAAAATTCTGCTAAAGGACAAATTGCACCTAGAGAAGATTTTAGAAAATATTTAAACGATGAATAAGAAATGAATTTTAAGCTCCTATTTACTATTCAAGCAAATAAGGATTTAGAGGAACTTGAAAACAACAAAGGACTAGAAAAATGTTTAAAAGCTGTAAGAAAGTCACTAGCATATTTGCAATCAAATCCTAGGCATCCAAGTTTAAACACCCACAAATATCATTCTATTAAAGGAGATAAAGGAGAAGAGATATTTGAAGCTTATGCTGAAAATAATACTCCTGCCGCTTATAGAATATTTTGGCACTATGGACCTAACAAAGATAATATTACTATTCTAGCAATCACTATGCACCCATAGTTATAAATAAATTCAAATAAAACCAATGAAATTACTAACTGCTAAAACTTACTTACTACATGACAATTTTTAGAGATGTAAGGACTAAATGGTTGAATTTTTTTGATAATTCATGATGATAGAGGCAAAAATACTTGGTTCATATATGACAGATCAATCCGCTCCTT